>JBFEPU010000038.1:0-14254 GCA_041549915.1 Anaerolineae bacterium
CGCGTGGCGCTTGAGCGCATGCGGGAGGAGGGTCTGTCCGCCATCGCAGCCCGTCATCGACGTCTTGCTCAGCAACTGCGCAGCGGTCTGAAGGCCCTGGATCTCCGTCTTTTCACTGCTGAGGCCCACGCTTCGCCAACCGTGACCGCGGTCTATGTTCCGGAAGGCACGTCGGCTATCCAGGTGAAGCAAGAGCTGCTGAGTGGCCACGGCATTGTCGTGGCCACCGGCATGGGAGATTTCAAGGACAGCGTGCTGCGCATCGCGCACATGGGCTACTGCAGCAGCACTGACATCGAGGATGTGCTGAGAGGGCTGCGCGCGGGCCTTTGTTCATAGTACCTGTCCGAAAACAGCGGGCCGGGCTCCTCGCGGAGCATCCCTCCGCTTTGTGGAGGGGCACGCCCGGCAAGCCGGCGGCATGCCCATGCTGGTGCAGGGTGCTGCGCAAGGAGCCGCCTTAGCTGAGTTTTCGGAGAGGCACTTGGTGCGTCAGGAGGACGGCATGCACAGGATCCTGGTAACAGAGCACCTGGCAGAGGAGGGTCTGGAAGTACTGCGCCGGGGGGCGGAGGTTGACGTAAACCCGAGCCTGAGCCCGCAGGCTCTGCTCCAGGCGGTGGCCGCCTATGATGGCCTTGTCGTTCGCAGCAAGACACAGGTGACGGAGGAGCTGATCGCAGCCGCTCCCAGGCTGGCTGTCATCGGTCGAGCCGGCACCGGTGTGGACAACATCGACCTGGATGCAGCCACTCGCAAGGGCATCGTGGTAGTCAACGCGCCCTACGGGAACACTGTATCGGTGGCTGAGCACACGTTGGGCATGCTGCTTGTCCTCGTGCGTCACATCCCTCGTGCCGACTCCGCGCTGCGTCAGGGGGAGTGGGACAAGCGCGGTTGTCAGGGTGTGCAGGTGAGAGGCAAGGTGCTGGGGCTGGCGGGCCTGGGACGGATAGGCACAGCGGTAGCCCGCCGTGCGTTGGGACTGGAGATGAAGGTCATCGGGTACGACCCGTTCGTGACGCCCGAGCGTGCTGCGCAGGTGGGAGTGGAGTGGGTGCCATGGCAGGAACTGCTGCGCAGTGCTGATTTCGTCTCACTGCATCTGCCGGTTAGCGAGCAGACCCTGGGCGTGATCGGTGGCCGGGAGCTTGCGCTCATGAAGCCATCTGCTTATCTGATCAACTGTGCGCGGGGCGGCCTGGTGGATGAGCAAGCCTTGCTGGAGGCACTGCAGGCGGGTCGCCTGGCAGGTGCTGCGCTCGATGTGTTTGAGCAGGAGCCGCTGCTATCCAGCGCACTTCTGGCGTGCGAAAAGGTTGTGCTGACGCCGCACGTGGCGGGATCGACAGCGGAGGCGCAGCGCGACACGGCGGTGGACGTGGCTGAGCAGGTCCTGGAGGTGCTTGCTGGTCAGATCCCCAGGTACCCGGTCAATGCCCCGTCACTGTCCGGGGAAGAACTGGAGCAACTGGGACCTTACCTGGACCTCTCACAGCGACTGGGCCGCTTCTACGCACAGCTGGCTGGGGATCACCTCCGAGCGGTGGAGGTGTCCTGCACAGGGGATATCCCGAGTCAACGAATCGACCTCGTCGTCTCTGCAGTGCTGGTGGGCCTGTTGGCGGGGACTTAGAGGAACCCATCAACTGGATCAACGCCAAGGTGCTGGCACACGAACGGGGGATTGCCTTTGCCGGCCGACAAGAGCCCCTCACCAGGTCAGGATGGGCAAACCTGATCGAACTCAGGTTGACCACGGACTCGCAGCAGCGCGAGGTGGCAGGTGCGGTACTGCGCGGCGAGCCGCACATTGTGCAGATCGATGGCTACTGGCTGGACTTTGTGGCCCGTGGCCTGCTGCTGGTCAGCGAGCACATCGAGCAACCGGGGATACTGGGCCGGATGGGCACCGTGCTGGGCAATGCGGGGGTGAACATCCACTTTGTGCAGGTCGGGAGGCGAGAGCGAGGTGGGCGCGGGATTCTGGTGCTCGGCTTGGATGACCCTCTGACGCCGGAGGTACTGGAGCAGGTTCTGGCACTGCCCAGCATTCGATCCGCGCGAATGGTGAGGCTTTCACCTGTTCACGAGGCTACACGGACGGCACGATAAGCGCTCTTGCCGCTCCACTGGGATTGGCTTTCAGCGTGGATCGAGAGGCGGCAATGGCCGCTTGTGCAGACGAAGCCAGGCCTCACGCGCTGCACCGGCGGTGCTGAACGAGCCGGCGGCAACGACGAGACCGTTGGGGCCAGGTTCTTCCAGGGCGCGTTGTGTGGCCAGGCCGATGTCCTTAATCACCTGGAGAGGGACACCGTATCGTCGTGCCTCTCCCTCGAGCTGTCGCGGGTCCGCTGCGCGCGGGTGAGGAGAACGGGATAAGTATGCGCCCCTGGCACGCGGTAGCAGCTCCCGCAGGATGGCCCGGATGTCCTTGTCACTCAGAATGGCCAGCACGAACCACGGCCGCACATCGGGGAAGTACTCCTCCAGTGTTTGGGCCAGAACGCGTGCCGAATCCACGTTGTGTGCGCCGTCCACCACAAAGTAGGGACGCTCGCCCATCACTTCGAAGCGCGCTGGCCAGACCAGCTCCCGCAGACCGTCTCGCACAGCGGTTTCGCCCACGGTGATGTGCAGCGAACGCAACACCTCGACAGTGGCCAGAACAACCGCTGCGTTGCGCAGCTGGTGCTTGCCCAGCAAGGGCACGTACAGGCCCCTGTAGGACCGACGTGACTCCGTGGTGACATCCGGCTGTCTGCTGCTGACTGTGAACTCTTGTCCTGCCAGGCTCTGTTTCGTGGCGCGCCACTGCCATTCACGACCCACGCGGTGCAGAGGCGCGTTCCTCTCTTCACACACGCGTTCTATGACCGTCAGGGCGGACGGATCTTGCGGTGCGGTGATGACCGGCACCGCGCTCTTGATGATGCCCGCTTTCTCGGCGGCGATCTGGGCCAGCGTGTTGCCCAGGATGTGCATGTGGTCATGGCCAATCTTGGTGATGATCGATACCAGTGGCGTGATCACATTGGTCGCGTCCAGCCTTCCACCGAGTCCTACCTCAACAACGGCGATCTCCACTCCTACCTCGGCAAAGTAGAGCAGTGCCAGCACGGTGGCGACTTCGAAGGTGGTGAGTTCCTTGTCTTTCTCCGCCAGTGGCCGGAGCCGTGCGGTGAGGTTGGCAAAATCGGACTCGGGGATCAGCTGGCCTGCCACCTGGATGCGCTCGCGAAAGCTGTGCAGGTGGGGAGAAGTGTAGAGTGCCGTTCGATAGCCAGCCGCCCGCAGGATGGACTCGAGCATGGCCGAGGTGGAGCCTTTTCCTTTTGTCCCGGCGATGTGCAGGCTCTTGAACCTGTGATGCGGGTCCCCGACGGCGTGTAGCAGGCGCTCCACCCGGGCCAGGTTGAAGAACTCAGGGGCATAGTCGAAGCTGGACTTGATCTCGTAGTTGGTGAGGCCGTACAGGTACTGGAGGGCTTCTCTGTAGGTGATCGCCACTGATCGTTCTCCACGGGAAGATGGCTGATTGTAGGGCCACAGAGGGCGGAACGGCAAACTGGCCTGCAGGGCCGCAGAGCCCCGGCGGGCAGGTTGCATGGCCCGGCGCACAAGGCCGATGGGCATCAGCGCTGACTGGGCACGGCGCCGGTCGTCAGCCGAAGCTGGTCTACTCGATGGTCAGCAGGAACTCGCGAGCCATAGCGCCGACGTCGCTGTCGGCAGGGATGCCTTCCCAGGGCTTGCCCGGCGAGACGATGTTCACCACCACGATGTTCGCACCATTGAAGATGGCACTGCGCGCCTCGCGCAGGTCCACGCCCCCAGCCGCAGAGATGAGCACATCGAACTTGCTGCGCAGCCTGGTGACGTGCCTGTACCCGATGACCTTGCCACGCGTGCCTTCTTCATCGCGTCCCCGGTGCAGCACCACGACCCGTGGTGGCCTCTTGAGCTGCATCACGACCTTTAGCGGATCCTTCACGCCCAGCATGTCGAGCATGGCATCCATGCCCAGCTCCTCGCAGCCGGCGATGAATCGATCCAGTGTCTCGACGGGCGAACTGCCCATCGCCGTCGCTGCGGTGGCGCCGGCCGCGCGCACCAGGGCCGCTTCTTCGGCCCCGCCGTCCGTGGTTTTGATGTCGGCGACGATGGGCCCCGACCAGATGGCGCGGATGTTGTGGATGCCGGCCATGCCTTCGAGCTTGACGTACGGCGTTCCCGCTTCGATCAGGATGCGATCACTCTGCGGCAGCAGGGGCAGGATTTGCCTTGCCTGGGCCCAGTTCTCATTAAAGGCCAGCTGCAGGTAACGCACCTTCGGCTGCAGCCCAGGGCCTGACACGTAGCCGAAACGCTGCTCCAAGCTGCGGGTTCTGAGCTGCCTCAAGACGTCTATCGGCAACATGGTGGGCTACCCCTGGGCGAGCTTTCCGAGGGTCTCCTCCAAGCTGCTGGGCATGAAGATCACGATCTTTTCCGAGGGGTCGGCAGCGATGTCGCGGATGGTCTGCAGCGTTCTCAGGTGCAGCGCCCCTTTGCTCCTGGCCATCATTTCGGCGGCCTTTTGCAGGTTCTCGGCAGCCGACAACTCACCCTGCGAAGCGATAATCACCGCGCGGCGTTCACGCTCTGCCTCGGCCTGCTTGGCCATGGCGCGCTTCATCTCAGCCGGGAGCTCGATCTCCTGGATCTTTATGGCCTCGATGTCGACACCCCAATCGGAGGTCTCCGCATCCACGATCTTGCGGATGTTGCCAGCGACTTCCTCGCGCTCACTCAGCACAAAGTCCAGCTCGCTGTTGCCGACGACATCCCTCAGGGCCGCCTGGGTGTACTGGCGTACCGCGTAGCCGTAGTCTTCGATCTTGATGATCGCGTCTTCGGGCTTCATCACCTTGAAGTACACCACCGTGGCAGCCAGGATGGGGATGTTGTCGCGGGTGATGACCTCCTGTCGGGGGATGTCAGCAGTCTTGATGCGCATGTCCACGCGGCGCATGTTCTGAATAAAGGGGGCGACCCAGGTCAACCCAGGTTCGCGTGTGCTGCTGTACTTGCCCAGGGTAAAGATCACGGCTCGCTCGTACTGGTAGAGCAAGCGCACACCGGAGAGCACGTAGAAGAACACCAGGAACGCGACGACGGCTAATACAAACCCACCCATCTTCAACCTCCTTGTCTCATCTGTATGCTAACCGTGCGACGCAGAGCCTTGCCGGGGCTCTGCACCTCAGCTGGACCCAGCTTCGTCCGACGCAGTGGTGCGCAAATCCTCCCACCTACCCACATTGTACTCCCATTGGCCAGGGCTGCATGACAGGCAGCAGACGGGACCCTGACGACTAGCTGCGAAGCGTCCCCCGTGCCGTCAAGCGGCATGAACGATCAAGCGGGGCGAACTGCTGCTCCTGGCAGGGCTGCGAAGCGTCCTGCTCCTGGCAGGGCAGCGAATGCCTGTGGGGCAGTTGGCACCACCCGACGGCGAGCCGCTCTTGGCAAAGGGCCATCTGCTGCCAACTTGAGGCTCGAATCGCCTCACCGTTCACGGCTTACAACGGACGCGGCGAGGTTCCGCAGGTACTGATCGGCGGGGAACCGAGCGGCTGCGGCAGAGAGCGCCTGGAGGGCGCCAGCCTCGTACCGGCCGGCGCGCTGCTGCACGTATTCGCGCGCACCGACGCGTTCCAGAAGCCCGACCGCCTGCGATATGTGGTCGTCCGTGAGGTTGTCTCTCTCGTACAGGGCGACCAGTTGCTGACGCACATCGCTGGCACCAAGCGCAAAGATCACCGGCAGGGTCATCTTGCGGCTGCGGATGTCGCTGGCAGCGGGCTTCCCGGTGGTATCCGGATCGCCCCAGATGCCCAGAATGTCATCTACCATCTGGAATGCCATGCCAAGCTGCCAGCCGAACTCTCGGTACTGCGCGATGCGATCCCCAGCTCCACCGACCAGGGCTCCGAGCTGGGTGCTGGCTGCAAGAAGCGCCGCTGTCTTGGCGCCAATCATTTCCAGATATGCCTCTTCCTTGACGCCGAGCTGGCCCTCGTAGGCGATGTCCAGGTATTGTCCTTGACATAATGCCGCCAGAGTATGATCCAGGATATCCATGGCAGCCAACACAGTGCTGGCAGGAATGGACAGCTCGGATAGCCTGGCCAGCGCCTGCCGCGCGACAACGAGCATCGTGTCACCGACGTTGATGCCATGAGCCAGCCCCCAGACGTTCCAGACGGTGGGGCGACCGCGCCTGATGGGGCTGTTGTCTTCGATGTCGTCGTGAATGAGTGAAAAGTTGTGGACCAACTCCAGCGCTGCCGCGGCGGGCAGTACATGACGCCAGTCTCCGCCTGATGCCTCGCAGCTCAGGAGGCACAGAAGCGGACGCAGGCGCTTCCCATGTGCTGCCACCGCTGGTCTGAATCGCTGGTCGAGCCAGCCCAGATGGTATGCCATGATGTCGTAGAGGGGAGCGACCGCTTCGTTGGGAGCGCACAGGATGCTGCGCAGTTCCGCATCGATGGCGTCGAGGTAGGGCTGCGGATCGAAGCTCAATGGCTCACTCCTTCTCGGCATGAGCCCGAGGCTGGGCCACGGGTTCGAGACGAGCGGCCTTTAACGACCGGATATCGGGCAGGCCGGCGGCGAACATCGCGATGCGCAGTCCCTGAATCAGCACCTGCAGTTCATCCTCTACGGCTTGCGCGGAGACTGTGGCCGGTGCCAGGAGCGGAGCGGCAAGACCTACTAGGTCCGCGCCCAGGGCCAGCGCCACAGCCGCTTCTGGGCCCGTGCGTATGCCGCCGCTGGCTATGATGGGCATGCTTGGTGCCGCCCGGCGGGCCTGCCGTATGGCATCCGCAGTGGGGATCCCCCAGTTACTGAAATGGGCAGCCACCCGGTGCTGCAGGGTGTTCGCGGCACGATGCTTTTCCACCTCGCTCCAAGAGGTGCCCCCTGCGCCCGCCACGTCAAGCACGGCCACGCCTGCCTCGACGAGCATCCGGGCGACCGGCTCGGAAAGGCCCCAACCCACCTCCTTGGCGATCACTGGAACCTCCAGGCCGCGGCAAACAGCAGCAATCTTCTGCAATAGCCCCTCAAAGTTGGTGTTACCACCCGGCTGCAGCGCTTCTTGCAGCGGGTTGAGGTGCAGGATAAGTGCATCTGCTCCGATCATACGCACGGCCTGGCGGCACTTGTCGAGGCCGTAGCCGTAGTTCAGCTGCACGGCGCCAAGGTTGGCAAAGAGCAGCACGTCCGGGGCCACGCTGCGCACCTCGTAGGTCGGCGCCTGGCCGGGGTCCTCAATAGCAGCACGTTGAGAGCCCACACTCATGGCGATGCCATGCGCCTGCGCAGCCTGTGCCAGGTTGAGGTTGATCAGCCTGGCTTGCGGTGTGCCTCCGGTGATGGCCGAGATGAGCAACGGTGCTTCTAGCGACTTGCCCAGAAACTGTGTGGCCAGTGTAATCCTGCGCAGATCCAACTCGGGCACGGCATTGTGCAGCAGTCGGTAGCTCTCCAGGCCGGTTGTCGCGCCTGGCGAGCCGACGTCTTGCTCAGTGCAGATGCGCAGGTGGTCCAGCTTGCGCTGTTCGTGGGAGTTAGACGGCATGCGCGCTCCGTAACCTTCGGATGCTGTATGGTGTTTCATTCCTCTGGAGGAAGATTGCAGGTGCTCCCGCACATCTTACGTCGGCAACGGTGCTTTGTCAAGCGCAGTTGACTGCTGAGGCTAGGGCGGGTATACTTGTGACGCCATATTACTTTTGGGAAAGGAGTGGAGAGCGTGGCGACAGCTTTCGAACGAGTGAAGAAGATCATTGTTGAGCAGCTGGGTGTGGAGGAATCCAAGGTCGTCATGGAGGCCAACTTCCGGGAGGATCTGGGCGCTGACTCATTGGACCTGGTCGAGCTGATCATGGCCTTTGAGGAGGAGTTCGGCGGCGAGATTTCGGATGAGGAGGCCCAGGGTATCAAGACCGTGGGCGAAGCAGTCAAGTATCTCGAGGGGCAAGGCATCAAGTAGCCGCCACGAGAGGGTGATGTGAGCTACGTCGTGCGCAGTCTGGGCGCAGGGTAGCTCCTCTTCATAGGATAGTGCACAATGCGTCAATGGATGACGCGGGTCAATGGCGAGCCACTGCCCTGGCTGCTGGAGCGCGATCGCGCGCAACCTGGCGTGCGCTTCTTTGCGCTACACCAGCTGGTGGATCTGCCGGCCGGTGACGAACAAGTTGTTGCAGCCAGGCAGGCGGTGATGTCGAGTGGCCCGGTGCCAGCCATCCTGGCGGCCATGAATCCAGAAGGCTACTGGGTACAACCAGGGGGGGGCTACAGACCAAAGTACCGGGGCACCGTTTGGTCGGTGATCATGCTGGCCCAATTGGGTGCTGATGGTAGCGATCCACGTGTGCGCAGAGCGGCTGAATACGTGCTCGAGCACGCTACCAGCCCGGTTGGTGCTTTCTCCTACGCGGAGAACAGGAGTCAGGCAGGGGCCCTTCACTGCCTGAACGGCAATCTCATTGCCGCGCTGCTCGACATGGGCTGGCTCGGCGATGAGCGCCTGGCACGAGCGCTGGAGTGGGAGGCGCGGGCCATTACCGGAGAAGGCATGGCACCGGCGACAGCTCGGGATGAGCCCACGCGATTCTACCGCTCTGGCACGTGTGGACCGGGCTTTTGCTGCTCGGCGCAGGAGCGCAAACCTTGTGCCTGGGGTGCGGTCAAGGCGGGGTTGGCGTTCAGCAAGCTGCCTCCCGAGCAGCGCACTCCGTTGATCAGAAGGGCAGTCCAGGCAACCGTTGACTTTTTGCTCCATTGCGACCCCGCAGTGGCTGACTACCCCACCCGTGAGAACACCAAGCCGAGCCGGAGCTGGTTCCAATTCGGGTTTCCGGTGTTCTATGTCACGGATGTTCTCCAGAACCTTGAGGTGCTGACCGCCCTTGGCTATGGCATGGACCCGCGATTGAAGCACGCCCTTGACTTGTTGCTGGAGAAGCAGGACCCGCTGGGCCGCTGGCAGATGCAGTACACCTACAACGGCAAGACCTGGGTTGATATCGAGCAGAAGCGAGAGCCCAGCAAGTGGGTGACGCTGCGCGCCCTGCGTGTGCTGAAGAGGGCCGCGTCCTGACGTTTGACATCAGGCCGCTGGGAGTTCAGCAGCGTGCACCTTCGTTCGTCCTCGCTGGGGCCTCAATCCATCACGTGTCTGATTTGGCAGACGGTGGTGCGCACGAGACGAGAGAGTTGCCATGATATCTGTCGATAGGGCTCGCTGCGCGTATTGTGGTGCTTGTGTGAGTGTGTGTCCGGAGGACGCGCTCGACCTGCGCGAGATCCAGCTTGTTGTCACGGAAGATTGCGTCGATTGCAATGTCTGCCTGGCGGCCTGTCCCATGGGAGCGTTGGTGGCTGCAGGCGGTGCAGCCCGCTCGGTGCCGGCGATCAAGGACCAGTACGACGTGGTTGTGGTCGGCGCAGGGCCGGCAGGTTCGATGGCGGCATGGGAAGCAGCGCAGCGCGGGTTATCCGTGCTGCTTCTGGAGAAGCGGCAGGAGATTGGCTCGCCAGTGCGTTGCGCGGAAGGTCTGACGCCCAAGGCCCTGCGGGGATTCTTGGACCCGGACCCGGCGTGGATCTCCGCACAAGTGTGCAAGGCCAGGATTACGCTGGTCAATGGTGCTCGTGAACGGGAGTGGCAGCCACAGCCGCTCCTTGACGCCAGCCCAGACTCTGGAATTGGTTACATCCTGGAGCGCCGTGTGTTTGACCGCGTTCTGGCCGAAAAGGCCGCAGCGGCAGGGGCCCGTGTGTTGGTCAAGACATCGGCCGTGGGGCTGCTCCGGGAGGGGGAGGTTGTGGTCGGCGTGCGAGCCCAGGGGCCATGGGGCAGCCGTGACGTGGCGTCGCGCGTGGTGATCGGCGCAGATGGTGTAGAGTCACGCGTTGGCCTTTGGGCCGGATTGAACACAACCTTGCCACAACGCGATCTGATGTCGTGCGCGCAGTTCCTGCTGGCCGGCGTCGAGATTGATCCTGAATGCACGTATTACTACCTGGACGAAGAACTGGCCCCAGGCGGCTATGTGTGGATCTTTCCCAAGGGCAGCGGTCGCGCCAACGTCGGTCTGGGCATTCAAGCGGATCTGCCAGCGGGGGCGCCAGTTGACCTGCTGACCCGCTTCGTCGAGAGCCACGCATTCCTGGCACAGGGCAGCGTGGTCACGCTCATCGTCGGTGGCGTGCCTGTTGGGCTGCCTCCCTCACCGCTCGTCTCAGATGGTTGCCTGTTGATCGGAGACGCGGCACGGCAGGTCGATCCGCTGACCGGCGGAGGCATCTCCAACGGCATGGCTGCTGGGCGCCTGGCGGCGAGGGTGGTTGCCGAGGCGATCAGCGCCGGCGCGGTCTCGCGGGCAAGCCTCAGCCGCTACGAGACAGAATGGGCCGGGGGCACCGGAAGGCGAATGGCGCGCAACTACCGTCTGCGAGCCAGATTCCCTCCGCAGCATCGTGTCGGCGAGCGTTTCATGCGCCTGTTTGCGGTCAGTATTGGGGCGGGCACCTAGCGTGATGCAGCACAGCTTGTGCGGTCGCTCAGCCACGATTTGCGTTTTTGTGCACCGACTGCTGAACCACCTTGGGCGGATAGCTTCACAAAGCTCGCTGCATGCGCTTGGCGAGCTGCGCATTTCTCTGTGGAAAGGGTAGCGCATGTCACAGGTTACGGTGATTACCGACAGTTGTGCCAGCCTTCCGGACGGTTTCTACGGCAAGTACGGCATTGTCAGTGTGCCCTACTACGTGAACATTGGCACCCGGTCATACCGAGATTTGGTGGATATCACACGGGAGGAGTTCGTCGATCATATGCGCACGGCTACGGAACTCCCCAAGTCGGCCAATCCAGGTGCCGGGGACTATCTAGAAGCCTTCCGATCGGTCGCCACTCGCACGGATGAGGTTCTCACGGTGTGTATGACTTCTATTGGCAGTGGAGCCCATCAGGCGGCGGTTCTAGCCAAGGAGCTGGCTGCCCAGGAGTTGCCGAACTTGCGAATCGAGGTGGTGGATACCCTCAACGTGTCGATGGCACAAGGTTGGATGGTGCTCGAAGCTGCACGTGCGGCGCGAGCAGGCGCAACCCTGGATGACATGGTGGCTTTGGTCCAGCGCATGATCCCTGTCACGCGAATGCTCCAGACAGCGGATACGCTGAAGTATTTGTACATGGGCGGTCGCATCGGCCGAGCGCAGCACCTCGTAGGCTCGCTGATCAACATCAAGCCCATCATCAGCATGCAAGATGGTGAGATTCTGGCATTGGGCCAGGAGCGCAGCCGCTCACGCGCCTATCGCCGCATGATGGAGCTCATAGCAGAGCAGGTCGGCCCGCGGGGGAGCATCAAAGCAGCCATCATCCATGCTGCGGACGAGGCAGCGGCGGCCACCTTGCGTGACATGGTGGCGGAAAACTTCGAATGCCTTGAGCTGCTCACAGCGGAACTGTCAACCGCTCTGACAGTTCATACTGGTCCAGGCACCGTGGGCGTGTGCTACTTCCCTGTGAAAGTGCTTGACTGAGGTCGCTGACTGGCGACAGGTTCTCCCCGACATTGCCGGTCTGGGAGGTCATGTCTGAGCCGAACGGCGTCCTAGAGAGCAGGTTGCACCAAGACTCTCAGCTTCTCCAGTGTATCGGCCCACGTGATGTGGGAGAGCCCCAGTTTGCGGCGCAGCGCATCCTCATCCATTCCCCGTTTGAGGTCGCGCACGGCACAAGTCCACCTGAGGATTTCGAACGACACGCTCCGCACAGTCAGCCCTGCCCGTTTCTCGGCCTCGTCGAGCACGTATTCCAGGTTCCGTGCGGTGCACTCGAACAGCTTTGCCTCGGGCTGGTACTGCGCAACGTACTCCGGGAAGACCGCGCAGAAACGCGGTGGCAGGCGCAGCTTGCGCTCCTTGTAGCGCTGTTTGGCGCTTTCATAGTGCACAAAGACGCTCGCTGCCCTCGGGTTTGACACGTCAATGTCGCTGAGGCGGATACCCATGCACTCACCTTTCTTGAGGCCTGTGCTGAGCACCAGGGTCACCAGCAGGTGGGGCCGCGCGTCCGGTGTGTCGGGGTCGTGGCGCCAGCTCTCCGTGGCGGTAAGAAGGTGAGCGACTGATTGGTCTGACAGTACGCGGGGTAGGGGCGTCTTCACCTTGCGATGGATCAGTGGGGCGGCGGGGTCGGTGGAAATCACACCGTCCTCAGCCAGCCAGGAGAAGAACACTTTCAGTGCGGTCAGGCGGCGTGCCAGGGATTTCGGCTTGCATGGCACCTTGCGCTCATACTGCAGGTATCGCAGGAACGCCTCGAGCTGGCTGGTGTGGATGTCGCCGACCAGTTTGCGAGCACCGAGGTAGCGCGCCAGCAGTCGCAGATCGCTGTCAAAGGCTTTTACCGTGTGGTTGCTGAGCTCTTGTTGCAGCATGTGGGCATGGTACGCCTGGAGCGCCTTGTGCAGCGTGGAACTGGCCGTCAGCCCAGAAGGTCTGTGCGCACTTTCCTCTGCAGGCGGAATCGGAAAGAGCTCCAGTTGACGGTTTGGCACAGCAAGCCTCCTTCGCATAGTCCTGTCGTACGACATAATCATAGCCGAATTATGCCAATCTGTCAAGCAGCCGTGTTCTGCTGCCTACGCAGAGCGCAGAAGCAGCACATCCAGTGTAGCCGCGAGGAGCGCACCCAGTTGCCAGAGCACATGCAGGACATCACCGGTCCTCAGCGATGATTTGGCGCGGCCGTGGCATTGGGCAGGTGATGTGCCACGAGACAGAGAGCTACGATACGTACTGGCCCGCGAACGGATGGGATGGAGGACAGAGCCTCATGCAGACGACGGCACGCGCTCTACGGCCAGAGGTTCACTGCATCGCCACGGAAGTCGTCTGTGATGCCCGGGTACTTGGCGTCTAGGCCGTTGAACTGTTCCAACGTCAGGGGACTCAAGGAGACGGAGCCGAGACCGTGCTTGAGACTCAAGTGGTAGGCCATCTCCTCCAGTTTCGGGACGTCCGTTTCGTGGTCGCAGCGATCGAGAAACACCAAAAAGTCATAGTCCGATCTGTCCGTCGCCGTTCCGCGCGCCCGCGAGCCAACCAGCTTCACTGCCTGCAAACGCCCAGTGTACAAGGATTGGACCTGGGCAAGCAGGTCGGAGAAGAGGAGCAGTTCCTCCGGGCTGAAGTGGGAGCCAATCTCGGCCATTGGCCTGCCGAAGTTGAGCGCCTGCTCGTGGGTATTCACGCTTGATCCGCCTTGGAGCTGATCTGGGGGAAGGCTTCAACCGGGTCGCGGGTGTGCGCAGGACGCACCCTCACAGATGCCTGACGGTCACGCCGGGCAGGTGCGCTGCGCAATGCTCGGCCATCAGGCAGATGGTGGCACATGACCTGAGGTCACAACCTCCGCGACATCTCTAGATCGTATCCTCACTTTGTGCCTCCTGCCATCCAATGCGAAGGGTCAGGGCGAAAGGTTGCGCGCGATGATCGGAAAGGGAGCGGAGCCGCTGGCACAGGAAGGTGACCGGAGCGGGTCTGCAGAGATGGCTGGTGAGTGAAAGGGAGAGCCAGAGGGGTGGCTGCCGAGGCAGCCGAGCCAGCCGAGGCGAGGGCTAGTCCCCCTCGCCTCGGAGCAAGGCCGATTCGATACGCTGCAGGGCCTGGGTGAAGTCTATGGCTGCCACCAGTGCCAGCTCGCCCGCCAGCTGGCGCTTGGCATTGGTTAGCAGGTTGGATTCGAGCGTGGACATGTTCTTGGAGCGTTTTCGCCCGCAGAGGTCACGGATGATCTGAGCCAGAGACTTGACCGTGCCTTCCGTCATCAGCTGCGTGACAAATGCACGCCGCTCTCGATAGTCACTGGGCAAGTCGGCAGGCTGTTCGGTGAGAATCCTCAGCGCGCGGTTCATCTTGCGCTGGCTCGCCAGCCTGCGCAGGTCTACGTCCTGCGCCCTGTCGACCGGTAGGTGTACCTTGAGGTCCCTGCTGGGGATGTCAATGACGTAGTAGCGTTCGTGATCGTCGTCATCGCCGCCTTTGCGGACTCTAACGACGGTTCCAGCGCCATAGCGGCGATGGACGATCTTCTGGCCAATGGTCAGCGGTCGAGGCATTTGTCTTTCCCTTCTGGCTTCTATCTCTCGTGCGGTGGACGTGTCTGGTTGGC
>JBFEPU010000039.1:0-14125 GCA_041549915.1 Anaerolineae bacterium
ATCGTGGGATTGGCCACCGCACTCAAGCTGGCCCAGCAACAGCGCGAGGAGAACAACGCGCGCATTGCTGCCCTCCGAGATCGGCTGATCCGGGGTGTCCTCGAAGCAATCCCCAATGCCTACCTCACCGGGCACCCCACTGATCGTCTACCGAACAGTGCGAGCTTCGCGTTCGAAGCCGTCGAGGGCGAGTCCGTACTGCTGAGGCTGGATATGATGGGTGTGGCGGCCAGCAGCGGGTCTGCGTGCACTTCAGGGGAGATGGAGCCCTCCCACGTGCTCTTGGCACTGGGCCTTCCCTCGGAACTCTGTCACGGCAGTCTGCGCCTGACGCTGGGCAACGAGAACACCGAAGCGGATGTGGACTATGTGCTGCGCATCCTTCCCGACATCGTGACCGACCTGCGCGCGCTGTCGCCAGTGTACGAAGAGAAGCGGTGATGCCCGCTTGATCATCGAGCCAGCACGCCAATCCGGATCCTTCTCT
This sequence comes from Anaerolineae bacterium, assembly GCA_041549915.1. Taxonomy (GTDB): domain Bacteria; phylum Chloroflexota; class Anaerolineae; order UBA2200; family UBA2200; genus JBFEPU01. Next base: position 488 of record JBFEPU010000039.1, read on the forward strand.
GCGCCACTGGCCCACGCTTGGCATTCTGCGCTCATCCGGGCTGGCTGTGCTGCGGCACTGTCTCTTTCGATGGGAGACTCGTTGGGGAAACGCTGTCGCTGATGGGAAAAGACACAAAGCGTCATCGGGTCGCTGTAGCCCTCAGTGGAGGGGTCGACAGCTCGACGGCTGCGGCTCTCCTCGTACAACAGGGCTACGACGTCATTGGCGTCATGATGCGCCTGTGGGCCACGCGTTTCCGGGGGCAGCTCGCAGAGAATCGCTGCTGCTCACCTGCCGCCATAGCCGATGCGCGCCGGGTGTGCGCCGTGCTCGGCATTCCCTTCCATTTGCTGAATCTGGAGGAGGAATTCAAGGCACAGGTGGTGGACTATTTCTGCGACACCTACGCCCTTGGTCGTACACCGAACCCCTGCCTGGCCTGCAATCGCCACATCAAGTTCGATGCACTGCTCCGCCTAGCCCGCGGCTTTGGTGCCGAGTTCCTGGCAACCGGCCACTATGCGCGCATTCGACCGTGCAATGGCGAGTATCAGTTGCTGAAGGGCATCGATAGAGACAAGGACCAGTCCTATGTGCTGTACATGCTCGGTCAGGAAGAACTACCACACCTGATATTCCCACTTGGAGGTTACACCAAGCCCGAGGTACGCGCTATTGCCGCCCAGCACAGCTTGTCCATAGCTGACAAACCGGAAAGCCAGGATGCATGTTTTGTGTCCAACGGTGACTATCGCGCCTTCTTGGCACAGGAGAGGCCCGAAACGGCGCACCCGGGGCCCATCCTTGACTTGCAGAGGCGCACCTTGGGACAACACCGCGGGGTCGCTTTCTACACAGTGGGACAACGCCAGGGTCTCGGTATCGCTTCGCCATATCCACTCTACGTGGTGGAGATTGACGCTGCCCGCAATGCGCTCATCGTGGGGCCAAAGGCGGCCGTGTTCCGCCGCCAACTGTTGGCAGAACAGGTCTCTTTTGTAGCTGGCAAGCCCCCGGAGCAACCGGTGCCCATCGCAGCCAAGATTCGGTACAGGGCAAAGGAGGCACCAGCTCAGTTGACTCCGCTGCCCCGAAGGATGGCTGAGGTGGTTTTTGCCGAGCCGCAGCCAGCCATCACTCCTGGGCAGGCCGTAGTCTTCTATCAGCAAGACCTTGTGCTCGGAGGTGGCATTATCGCCTCCGCAGGACCGGTGGAGGTATAGACCAATGCCCCATGTCCCGCTGCTCACGCTGTCCTTGACTATCGCCACGCTGTACGGCGCCCTATTCCACCTCCTGCGGGGCCGGACGCTGCAGGAACTGTTGATCTACTGGGTAGCCGCAGTGGCAGGCTTTGCTGGCGGTCAACTGCTAGCGTCCGCCCTATCCTGGCCAGACGTGCTGATCGGAGAACTCCACCTTGTGGCGGCTTCCCTCGCTTCCTGGCTCTTCCTGGCCTTTGCTGAGCGCCTCAAACCGTGATATAATCCTCAAGAGGGAGTGGAAGATGGGACTTGCCGACGTGCGCGATATTGCGATTGTCATCCTGGCGGTTGAATCGATCGTGGTCGGAATCCTGCTCATTCTGCTGCTATGGCAGCTGCGCAGCCTGACCCGGCTGCTGCAGGAAGAGGTCAAGCCAATGCTTGACGCCTTGCAGGAAACCATCGGCACGGTCAAGGGCACAACATCGCTCGTTAGTGAGACAATCGTCTCACCGGCGGTCAAAATCAGCGGGTTCGCCGCAGGCCTTCGCCGAGCACTGGAAGTCATCCTGACGGGAAAGCCAGCACGTGAGGAGGAGTGATTCTCCAACATGCATGCGTTGCAGGGCCGAGATTGTAGTGTGGTCGTGGAGCAAACACAAGGAGGGGTGTATTGATGAGTGACGAGAGCAGGGGCGCAGAATTCCTGGCTGGTCTGATCATTGGCGGTTTCATCGGAGCTGTTGTCGGGCTATTGCTGGCTCCACAGCCAGGCGAGGAAACCCGAGCCGAACTTCGGGACAAGGGCATCGAGCTGAGAGAACGCGTTGTCGAGATCTCTGAGGAAGCGCGCAAGAAAGCAGAACAGTGGCAAGAAGAAGGCCGCACCACCCTCGAGACTCAGAAAGCACGCGTTGAGGAGGCTGTTGAGGAGGGCAAAAAGGCGGCTGCCAAGAAAAAGAAAGAACTGCTGGATGAACTAGAAAAAGAGAGCGGCAAAGCACAGGCCTGATCCGACCAGACCAGGTCTCGAATCCGGAGGGTAAGGGTTTCCTTACCCTCCTTCTTTTGCAGGGCCAGTTATTCTGCAGTGGGGCGGCTCTTCATCAGAACGCTCCAAGTCCCCTCTTGAACCACCGAATCGTCTTGCTTCACGACGGCGATGTCGAGGACGAGCAGACCACCACCAAGCCTCTTGACTGCCTTCTTCCGCGCCACACTGGCCCTGACATGGATCGTATCTCCAATGAAGATAGGGCCTTTGAACTTCCACGCCATACCCAAGAGGGCTTGGGCAGTTCCTTCCAAGTACCCCATCCGGCCAGCCAAGCCCATCGCCATGGTTAGGCCCAGTGGCCCGTGGGCAATGCGGCGGCCAAACGGCGTTTGCTTGGCATATTCCACATTGCTGTGCAGCTCGTTGTAGTCTCCTGATATGCCACAGTACATCACAAAGTCGGCCTCTGTTACAGTGCGGCCAGGGCTGACCATCTGGTCCCCAACCTCGAATTCCTCGAAGTATCGGCCGCGAGGCTTGTATTCAGTTGGGCTCATCACATTCTCCTCGCTTTCAGTGAGTCTATCTAGCTGGGATCAGGCTCTGCCGCACCGTCGAACGGCCCGCATCACCTTGCGCACTGCTTCGTCAATGTCATCGCTGGTGTCAATGCAGAGATGGGTGCGGCCAATCTTCTGCTGACGCCTAGACATGCGCCGGTACACTGGCCAATCAGCGTCCGAAGCACCCTCCGCAGCCTCCCTGCGGCGCTCCAGGCGGTCGCGGATCGTCTGTTCAGGTGCCACCGTGCGCACGATCAGCAGCCCAGCGTCACAGCGCTCCGCCAGGCTGTAGAGGATTTCGCGCTGAAACTCGACAAGATTCGTCGCATCAAAAACCACACGAACGCCCTTCCGTAGCAGGCGACGCATTACCTCTTGGCACGCGCGATGGACGAGGGTGCTCTCCTGTGCATCGTATGCCGGCTGGGGGAAAAGGGTCTTCCGCACACGGTCGGCCTCGATGATCACTGCCGACAGTTGATCAGCAAGTCGTTGGCTGAGATAGGATTTGCCGGAGCCTGGCAGCCCAGACATCACGATCAGCACCGGGTGGGCAGTGGACACCATTTCCTGCGGCAAGAGCGCGGCCTCGACCTTGGCCACAGTTTGCGATAGGTCTCTGGGCATCACAGCATTCCCGTCATTGGGTCTGGGTGAGCATCCTCAGCTCGCTCAGCGCAGCTCATCAAGGCTCTGCGCATGGCCGCTTTCCAGGTGCGGGAAGCGCTACAGCTCCCACCTCTCCAAGGCAGACTCGACGGCCGCGGCAACGAGGTCCGGCTTCTCAATCATCACCATGTGTCCGGCACCCTCTATCCACCTGAGCTCTGAGTCAGGAATGTGCTGGGCCAGGAATGTCGAGTACTTTGGCGGCGTCAGGGCATCCTCTGTTCCGCAGATGACCAACGATGGACAGCGAATCTCTCCCAAGCGTTCCATAATGTCAAATGCGTTGCACGCCCAAAAGTCATCGTGAACCGTTTCCGGAGCAACCGTCCGCATCTGACGCTGTCCTTGTCGTACCAGCTGGGCCGAAGTGTGAGGTGAGTAGGCATACTCGGCGATCAGCTTGATCGTGTCTTCATAGTTAGACAGTGTCCCTTCCAAGATAGCAGGGAGCACACGCAACCGTGCACCCGTCCCCACCAGGACCAGACCCGTAACCCGCTGAGCATATTCAAGCGCCATCTGCATCGCTGTCGCGCCTCCCATAGAGTGCCCGGCGATAACAGCTTGCTCGAGCCCGAGCACACCCATGAAGCTGACGACGAAAGAGGCATAGCCCGCTATGGACGGACGGCCGGTACCACTAGAGCGCCCATGTCCGGGCAGATCCACTGCGTACGTCTTGGCCTTCTCAAGACGCCGGATTGCGGATCCCCAGAACTGATGATTCCCACCGGCTCCGTGCAGCAAGATCATAGTGGGTGCTTTCAGATCGGCACCATTATGACAGGAGTAGAAGATTCGCTCTGTTCCGACCGTGATGTATGGCATAGACCGGTATCTCCATAATACCGGGCGAATAGAGGACCGCGCTGCGCCTAGGCCCCCTCGCCCCGCATTGCCGCAGGTCCATCCTCCAGCGCCGCCGGGGAACCAGCAGGCTCAGCCACGACCTCGTTCAGAGCCTTGATCAGTGCATCGATATCTATGCCATGAGCCATGGCGCCCTGTTCGATATTCTCATAGCGTGCCAAGGCGCACCCCAAGCACCCCAAGCCATACTGAAAGAAAACCGGAACGGTCTCTGGGTGATCGCTCACCACTTCGCCAATAGCCATTTCCTTCGTAATGGTCACAGTCTTCTCCTCGTCGAAGTTCTTGTCATGCCTTACTCTGCGGGTACGCTACCCCTTTCGCTCCGGGTAGGCGCGGCCCTCGATCTCGGCAATGAACCTGTCAGCTTCCATGGCAGCGATAGCGCCACTGCCGACGGCTGTGGCAATCTGCCTTAGAACGCGTTCTTGCACATCGCCCGCCGCGAGCACTCCTCGTACACTGGTATTCATGCGGCGGTCCGTGACAATGTACCCTCGATCATCTAGCTCGAGCTGACCCTCAAAGAGCTTGGTGTTGGGGATATTGCCAATATACGTGAACATGCCGTCCACAGCGAGAACCGACTCCGACTCGGTCTTGACATTTTTGAGGCGGACGCCGGTCACTTGATCCTCGCCCAGCACTTTGGTGACAACGCTGTCCCATACAATCTCGATCTTGTCGTTCTCGAAAGCCCGTTGCTGTGCCACCTTCTGCGCGCGCAGCCGGTTGCGGCGATGGACAAGATAGACTTTGGCGGCAAATCGCGTTAGGAATAGGGCCTCTTCAACCGCAGCATCCCCCCCACCAACCACGACGACGCTTTTGTCCTTGTAGAAGAAGCCGTCGCAGGTCGCGCAGTAAGAGACACCTCGGCCCTTGAACTTGTCCTCGCCCGGTACGCCCAGCAGGCGCGGAGAAACGCCGGTCGCGACAATGAGACTCTTCGTCTCGTAGGCTCCGCCGTAGGTTTTGATGACGAAAGGATGCTGGCCCAGGTCTACCTCAACCACTTCGTCTATCTCCACACGTGCACCGAAGCGTTCCGCCTGCTGCTGCATCAACTTTGTCAGTTCAGCACCACCTATACCTTTAGGGAATCCAGGATAGTTCTCTACCTCGCTGGTGGTGCCCGCCTGCCCACCAAGCGCAGTCCCAGTGATCACGCGGGGTGAGAGCTGAGATCGGCCAGCATAGATCGCTGCCGCAAGGCCTGCTGGACCCGAACCAACGATCACAACCTCTTCCACCAAGCAACTCCTCCCTTCGCATCACTGTCCAGATGGCTATTCTACTGGGCTTTGCAGTAAGCAGCAAAAAGCCCGGTCTTGCATGCTTAGGCGACAGCGCTTGTGATCTCTCACACTTGGGCTTTTCCCCACTTACTGCTACAATAGTGAACCATTCAGACAGCCGCTCGTTGGGGAAATGCTTGCAGGGTGAGTGAAGAAGCAAACTCGAAAGCGATTGCTCTTGGGCATCCCAGCTACGTCTGGAGGTTCGGGCAAGACCGTCGACTCGACCTCATCCGACGCTATGCCGACCTAGATGCCAGACGTATTCTGGATGTGGGATGCGGGCTGGGAACGTATGTGAAAAAGCTGCGCGCCTTCAGCGAAGATGTCTACGGCGTAGACATAGACGCGGAGAAGGTCGCACAGGCGAAGCAGGAGTTGGAACACATCTTCCTGGCACCTGCGGAGGAGCTGCCCTTTCCTGACGCCTACTTCGACGTTGTATTGCTGCACGAAGTGCTGGAGCATGTGGAGAATGATCGCCGGGCACTCCGAGAGGCATACCGGGTGGCAAAAGTAGGTGGGCGGCTCGTCATCTTTGTGCCGAACCGTCTCTATCCCTTTGAAACACATGGCGTATACTGGCGGGGAGAATACCACTTTGGCAACATACCGTTGGTGAACTACCTGCCCGATGCTATACGCGACAGATTATGTCCGCACGTGCGCACATACACTCGGCGCAGCTTACTGCAACTTCTTGATCGCCTCGCCTACCGGCTGGTGGTCCACAGGCAGATCTATCCTGGCTACGACAACATCGCGTGGAGTCATCCAGCGCTAGCCAGGGCGCTGCGGAATGTCACCTATGCTCTGGAAAACACGCCCCTGCGTGTTTTCGGTCTATCACACCTGCTCGTCGCGGAGAAAACACGCCGCCCATAGTGGCTGCGCATCGGTAGGGATGCGCCGGTGTTGTTGAACACAAATGAGTCGCAGGAGTTGATGAATGAATATGAGAAGAGTCGTGATCACCGGGCTCGGTGCGGTGACGCCTGTCGGCATCGGTGTGGAGAATGCGTGGACAGCCCTGTTGGATGGTCGTTCTGGGGCCAGAACCATCACACGCTTCGATGTCAGTGAGTTTCCGACGCAGTTTGCGGCTGAGGTCTCTGATTTCGATCCAACAGACTATATGGACTTTCGTTCAGCCAAGCGCACCGCTCGCTTCACACAATTCGCTGTGGTTGCGACGCAGCAGGCCATCGAGAGCGCCGGTCTGGATCTGTCGAAGGAAGACAGGACCCGCGTGGGCATCGAGATGGGCACGGGTGTTGGTGGCATCAATATTGTCCAGGAACAGGCCATTGTCTATCATGAGAAAGGATACCGGCGTGTGAATCCCGCTCTGCTGCCCATTCTCCTGGCCAACTCAGGAGCTTGCCACGTTGCCATTGAGTTGGGAATCAAGGGCCCTACTGAATCTCCTGTTGCAGCTTGCGCCACCGGCACTGTGGCCGTCGGACAGGCACTGCGGCACCTGCAGTCAGGAGTGGTGGACGTCATGCTGGCTGGAGGCTCCGAGGCTGCAATCAGTCCTCTTGGCCTGGCAATCTTCAGCCGTGTTGGCGTCCTATCCACCAGAAACGCTGAGCCGGAAAAGGCGTGCCGACCTTTCGATGCGCAGCGAGACGGCACCTTGATGGGTGAAGGCGCGGCCATGCTGGTGCTGGAGACCTTGGAGCACGCACAAGGGCGCAACGCGCCCATACTAGCAGAAGTCTTGGGCTTTGGCCTCAGCGAAGACGCCCACCACATCGCCGCACCTGATCCGACAGGCGAAGGCGCGGCTCTGGCCATGAACCGAGCGCTGGCCGATGCAGGCGTCTCACCTGCTGAGGTAGACTATATCGCCCCCCACGGGACAGGCACGCAGCTGAACGATGTGTCAGAGACCAATGCCTGCAAGATAACCTTTGGAGAGCACGCCTACCGCATACCCCTGAGCTCCAACAAGGCAATGCTTGGTCACATCCTGGGGGCGGCGGGAGCTATCTCAACAGTGGTGAGCGTCTTGGCAATCCGGGATGGTATGATCCCGCCGACCATCAACCTCGAGCATCCGGACCCCGAATGCGACTTGGACTATGTGCCCAACAAGGCGCGTCAGGCTCGTGTGGACACCGCAGTGGTCAATGCTTTTGGCTTTGGTGGTCAGAACGCAACGTTGGTGATCAGACGCGCAGACGGCATGTAGGAATGGCGCATCCGCCGGCACGCGCAGGCCGGGCTTGGACTCAAGCCCGGCCTTTTTGCCGCCGCTGAGCACTTTCGGGCCCACATCGGCCGCGTGCGCTTGTCACAGTGGGTGTTTTGTGCTAGACTTACGAACCGCTCGGGGCGGGTCAAGCAATTCGGTATGACCTCCAACTGCGGAAACTGAGTCAGAGGCCTGGATGAGGAAAGCACTCTTTTGTGGCCTGGTCTTGCATATCATCCTGAATTGCGCCTGGACGGCGCACGCTGCAGAGTCCTTCTCGCAGGGAGGGCTGGCAGAGATTAGCTCCCCAGATGGCAACACTGTGGTGAGAGCCACCGTTCCGATAGTGGGCACGGCGGTGGATCCTGCATTTTGGAAATACGAAGTGTACTACGCGCCAGAACCGAACCCTTCTGATCAATGGACGCTCGTTGGTTCTGTGCATGAACAGCAAGTAGTCGGCGGACTCCTTGAGACTTGGGATACCACGATCATCCCAGACGGCACATACACCTTGCGGTTGCGAGTTGTCAATCGCACTGGCAACTATCTCGAGGTTTTTGCACGAGGCATAGCGGTTGCGAATGCGGAACCTACCGAGACCCCCATACCGACGCAGACTCCGTTGCCGACTGCCACAGCGACACCCGCCGCGACACCCACCTTCGTGATCCCGACATCACCGCTCGCTCAACCCACTGCCACGCCTACCCTGGCCCGTCCCACGCGCTCAGCCCTGCCAGAAGGGATCGATGTCGGCGCCTGGCGCCAATCGATCTGCTTGGGAGCACAGTTGATGGCTGTCGCATCTGTGCTGATTGCCCTGGTTTTTGTCTTCAGGCGTCTACTCTAGATCTTCACTGGCGAACAACAACGTGAGCATCTGTCCCCAGGGGGCCAGCCTGTGTGCCGGCCCCTGATGGTTTTCACCTGTGTGGGGAGGACCTGTGAAACTGATCGTTGGCTTGGGCAATCCAGGCCCCCGCTATGCCGAGAATCGCCACAACGTCGGCTATCAGTTCGTAGACCGCCTGGCACAACAGCACAACCTGACTCGTGGCAGAATCATGTTCAAGGCGTATGTCTTGTCCGGTGCGATTGCCCGCACCAAGGTGCTATTGGCCAGGCCTCTGACGTTTATGAACTTGAGCGGACAAGCAGTGCGCCCGTTGTTGCGCTGGCATCGCCTTGCACTGCCCGACCTGCTGGTAGTCTATGATGACCTTGACCTACCTCCCGGGAGCATTCGCCTGCGTCGAGAAGGGGGATCCGGGGGTCACAAAGGGATGCGTTCCATCATCGACGCCTTGGGAAGTGAGGGCTTCCCACGATTGCGTGTCGGGATTGGCCGCCCTGTGCACGGTGAGCCACAGGAGTATGTTCTGACCGACTTTACACCTGCAGAAGTCCCCATCATGGAGGAAACGTTCGAACGCGCTGTGGCGGCAGTTGAGTGCTTCATCGCTGAAGGTATTGGACCGGCCATGAACAGGTTCAACGCGCCAAGCCGGCGGGTGCCCCAGTAGGCTCTTGGGTACAGAAAGGTGCCGTGTTGAACCTTAGTGGTTTGCTTTCGCCCATCCGTGAAGCCTCTGGCTATCGCCACATCCTCAAGATGCTGCAGAGCCCAGGCAGCTCCCCTTCGGCCTTTACCCTGGCCTGGGGTCTGCTGAGAGCGGCCCGGGCCCCAGTGTTGGCAGCCTTGCAGACGGACTGGCAGGGGCCGATACTGGTGCTCACCAATCAGCCAGAGCGCGCCCGCTCACTTCAGGAAGAGGTTGCTCTGTGGTCTGACCAGTCGCGTCGTGCGCTTGCCGAGGCTGGTTCCTCTGATTCCACAGGTCAGCTCAATCGCGCGGCTGTATGGTACTTCCCGGCTCCCGATGCCCTGTTCTACGACCGAACCCCTTGGGATGGCGAGACGATCCGCCGACGCGTGACCGTGCTGTCCGCCTTGGCTGAAAACGACTTTGTCCACCCGCCACTGATATTCACCTCCACCTGGGCTGTGATGACGCCAACTGTGCCCCGGTCGCTGCTGCGTCCAGGCATCCGCACCCTACGAGTCGGACAGACTGTGAGGCTGAGCAGACTACTGGAGGAGCTGGTTGCGTATGCGTACGAACCGGTTAGTGTGGTCGAAGAGCCGGGCACATTCAGCCAGCGTGGAGGCATACTGGACATTTTCCCATCTGATGCCCCGCAGCCTGTGCGCATTGAGTGGCTCGCTGACGAAATCGAGAGCATACGCTGCTTCGATCCGATCACGCAGCGCGCCTCGCACAAACAAGAGGCGATATCGCTGTATCCGGCCAGCGAAGCCTTGCCTCGCTATAGCAAGGCTGCCCTACCCTACGTGCCGCCGCTGCCTGCTGATAGGGACACCTTCACCATATCCCGTCTGGAGCGTGATCTGGAACGCCTGGCCGGAGGCGAGTACTTCAGGGGAATGGAGTTTTACGTGCCGTGTCTCTATCCTGAACCATCCACGCTGCTCGACTATTTGCCGGCGAATGCTCTGGTGGTGATAGACGACCTGGCTGCGGTCGAGGCGGCAGCCCAGACGCTAGAAGCGCAGGCCACTGACCTCAAGGCTGAGCTATCGCGAGAGGGACAACTCACCCCCGACTTTCCAAACGCCTACCATCCGTGGAGCAAAGTGCGCGCAGCACTGGCATCCAAAGCAGGCCTTCAGATGGGCCATGATGTGCAAGGCGGATCCGGTGATCTGCAATGGGAAGAAGACACAGCCTTCCACATCGCCCCCAGCTACGGTGGGCGAATCCGCGAGCTCATAGAGGACAGCGTCCGTTTCAAGGCGCAAGGACAGATTCCCGTCATCGTGTCTCGCCAGGCACAGCGACTGTCTGACCTGTTCGCGGAGGAAGGTGAAGCGGTGATACCGACGGACGAGCTGCTGGACTCTCCTCCCCCGGGAAGCTTGACCCTTGTCCACGGCTCTGCGGCTGAGGGCTGGGTACTGCGAAAGGGCACCCTGCAGCAGGCAAAGCAGATGGCGGCTGAGACGCCGTCCCTAATCTTGCTCACCGACGCCGAAGTATTCGGCTGGGCCAAACCCCGACGCCGTCCATTCACCCGCAAGAAAGCTGCCTCCCCTGAATCCTTCTTCCCCGATCTATCCGAGGGTGATTATGTAGTACATATTGATCACGGCATTGCGGTGTATCGTGGCCTGGTGCAGAAACGCATTGACCACATGCAGCGCGAATACCTCGAGCTGGAGTACGCCGCCGGGGATCGTGTGTTCGTGCCGGTCAGTCACATGGACCGTATCACCCGCTACATGGGTGCCAGCGACCGTCGCCCGACCGTGCACCGTTTGGGCTCTGCTGACTGGGCCCACGCACGCTCACGGGCCAAGAGAGCCGTGGAGGATATTGCGCAGGAACTCCTCGCGCTCTATGCGTCACGTGAAGTCGTGGTGGGGCATTCATTCTCCCCAGATACGATTTGGCAGGAAGAGTTGGAGGCGTCTTTCCCCTACGAGGAGACAGAAGATCAGCTGCGCGCCATGGAAGAAGTCAAAGAGGACATGGAGCGGCGCCGGCCGATGGACCGACTGATCGTTGGTGACGTTGGTTATGGCAAAACAGAGCTCGCAGTGCGCACGGCCTTCAAAGCGGTCATGGATGGCAAGCAGGTCGCTATGCTTGTGCCTACTACCGTACTGGCGCAGCAACACTTGCTGACCTACCAGCAGCGTCTGACGGCCTTTCCCATTGAGGTCGCAATGCTATCGCGCTTCCGCTCGCCGCGCGAGCAAAGGGATATCCTGCGCCGTCTGCGAGCGGGCCAGGTGGACATCGTCATCGGCACCCACCGGCTTTTGCAGAAGGATGTGGCTTTCAAGGACTTGGGTCTGTTGATTGTTGATGAGGAGCAACGATTCGGCGTTCGACACAAAGAGTGGCTCAAGCAGATGCGCCAGCAGATAGACGTCCTGACCATGACCGCCACTCCCATTCCTCGCACCCTTCACATGGCCCTCAGCGGAGTGCGCGATATGAGCACGATTGACACCCCGCCAGAGGAGCGGCTGCCCGTTCGGACCCAGGTGGCCAGCTACGACGAAGCGCTGATACGCCGGGCGATACTGCGTGAAATGAACCGAAACGGGCAGGTCTACTTCGTGCACAACCGTGTGCGAGGCATCCGACAGGTTGCACAACGCCTGCAAAAGATCGTACCAGAGGCGAGCATTGTCATCGGGCACGGTCAGATGCCCGAGGAAAAACTATCCACGGTAATGCTGGAGTTTGCTTCTGGACGACACGATGTGCTGGTGTGCACATCGATCATCGAGAGCGGGCTGGACATCCCAAACGTGAACACAATTATTATCAATCGTGCTGAACGTTTCGGCCTCGCCCAGCTCTACCAACTGCGTGGACGAGTGGGGCGGAGTGCGGCGCAGGCCTATGCCTACCTGCTATACGACAAACGGCTCGTACTGTCAGATGTTGCACGGCGTCGGCTGCAGGCCATGCTCGAAGCCAGCGAACTGGGCGCGGGCTTTGGCATTGCGATGCGCGACCTGGAGATTCGAGGTGCTGGTGAGGTCCTCGGTGCGCGGCAGCATGGGCACATTGCATCCATTGGCTTCGAGCTCTACGCGCGGCTGCTGGCGCAAGCAGTAGAGGAACTGAAGCAGAAAGGGCGGCAGGCAGCGAAGATTGCGCCCAAAGTCGAACAGCTTCCGGTCATCGAACTGCCGTTGGAAGCATATCTACCGGAGGAGTATGTACCGCAAGAGGATCTGCGACTTAAGATATACCAACGCCTGGTCGTCCTTGACAGCGAAGAGGAATTGGATGAGGTGCGTATGGAGCTGGAGGACCGCTTTGGCATTCTCCCTCCGCCAGCGGAGGACCTCCTGTATGTGCTCCGTCTCCGACTCCTTGCCGCCCGGGCTGGGGTGCACGCTATTGGGCGAGAAGCCAGCAACCTGGTCTTGCGACTGAGTGCGCAGGCCGAGAAAAAGGCACGGGAAGTAGTGTCCCTTTTGGGGCGCCGGGCCTGGGTGGGACGCGGTCAGATGTGGCTTGCGCTGAAAGAAGAACAAGGTGATTGGCGCACCGTGCTTGTTACGCTGCTACTCCAACTCGGCCAACAGGGCAACGGTCTGCCGAAAGGACTATGAGGTGACAAATGCCGTCCTGACTGGCAGAGTGCATGTTGGGAAAACCACTGTATGCCAGGCGGTTGCAGACCTGACGCAAGAACGGGGCTACTGCGTGCGCGGCATCCTGACGCCGCCGATCCTGGACAAGAGTGGCGAACGCCTCGGCATTGAGATACTGGATCTGTCAAGCGGCGAGCGGCGACAATTGGCGCGCACTGACCGGGAGATAGACGGGCCGCGCATAGGGCCCTATTCCTTCGATGCCGCTGCCTTGGAGTGGGGACAGGACGTTGTGTCGCGTGCCATCGCCGTGGGCTGTGACCTGCTCATCGTCGACGAAATCGGGCGGCTGGAGCTTGAACAAAACACCGGCTTCCACCACGTGCTAGATTTGCTTGAAACGAGCATTGTCCTCCGCAGCCTGTTGGTGGTGCGTTTTACCCTGCTGGATGCCTTCCGCAGCCGCTTGCCGGACCTGGCATTCATCACCTTCGAAGTTACCGACGACAACCGCAAGAGCCTGCCCTACGAGATTGCAGAGCGCTTCTTCCTTTCCTAGCGCTTGGCGGGTTGCCGCGCGGGTGTCACTCCCTGCCGGTTGCGCAGACATGATTTTGAGCGGTACGAAAGGTGGACGCAGCAGTGGACTTGCCCTGTACGCGCTGGGCTGTGCTGGATGATCAGGCGCTCATTGACAGATGTGGATCGCAG
>JBFEPU010000040.1:0-13930 GCA_041549915.1 Anaerolineae bacterium
CGGGTTTTTGACAAAACGAGCCTTTTGCAGTATAAGACACGCCACGTAGGTTCCCCAATGGACTCGGGGCAGGTGAGCCCCGGCCAGCAGTCTGTGATGCCTGCAAGCCCCCGTCACGGTGGCGTCGCCAACGTCGGTACCTGCAGGGTCAACGACGCTCCACATTTCGTTATCGACGCATTGTGGTTGTGGTTCCCAGCGAGGCAACTGGCCCAGCTTGTTTCGGGTCACTACAGACTGACCAGTCGGTTTGTTGACATGATCTCGAATGTGCTAGGTTACAGTATGGGAACGGTGCGGGAGGGTAGGCTAATCGAGCGATCGCAGATCTCACAGCGAGGACCCGATCACGGTTCCGAAGCGGGCCACCGCGTGCGAGACCCGGAACAGACGCTTCAGCGCCTTCTGGAGGCAGCGCTGGTCGTGTTCGGCCGCCACGGCTACGAACGGGCCACAGTAGATGAGATCGTCCACGTCGCTGGCTGCAGCAAGGGTGCCTTCTACAATCACTTTGCCAGCAAAGAAGAGCTGTTCCTGCTCCTCTTGGAGCGTCGTGTCAGCGGCAATGCTGACCGACTGATGACGGTGTGCCAGTGGGAGGGCGATGCCGCGCAATGGCTGCGCAAGGTCTTTGACACCATCGTCAGCTTCGGGCGCCACGAGCCCAACTGGCGGGCCCTCTCGGTAGAGTTCATGGCCCACGGTATGCGGGATGCCCGTATCGGTCGGAGCATCGCCCGCATGCATCGGCAGGCCCGAGAGCTAATCGCCACACCCCTGCGGGAGAGCGAGGAATTCCACTCTGGGCGCATGATTGTCGATCCGGACATGGTGGCGACCTGTATGGTGGCCCTGATCGACGGGCTGCTGATTCACGCCAGCATGGAGCCCGATGAAATGCCCGTGCAACAGCTTGGGCGGCGACTGGAACCGCTGTTGCGTCTATGGTTCCCGAAGCAGTGAATGGCTTTAGAAGAGTCCGCGCCCGGACTGGCCCACGTCTTGCTCGGGTTCCACACCTGCGCAGCTTGGCAAGTCAAGGCTGCTGTTTCGATATCTGGAACCTGGCCAGGGTCTGCGATGCGCTGTGGGCTGGCCGGGTACAGCTCTGTGGAAAGGAGGTGGGTGCTGGGGACTGACTTGTGGCACAAGAAGCAGGCCCAACAGCGCGGTTGAGGCAGCAAGACGACTCTCCATCAATTGGAAAGGACAAGCAAGATGAGTAGACGAGTAACCATACTGACGATCACGCTGTTGGTGCTGGCTCTTCTGGCGGGCTGCGCGCAGGCGCCGCCCACGGCAACGCCCAGGCCGCCCACAGCAGCTCCAAAGCCAACGGACACACCGCCTCCGCCTCCGCCCACGGACACACCTGTTCCGGAGCCGAAGGTGTTCCGCTATGCGGCGGTGGAGCCTGACAGCCTTGACCCATCCAAGGGTGGGTCAGGCTTTGCCGACTTCCAGAACCTGTATGAGGCCCTTGTCGACACGCACTCAAAGGACGGGGAGATCAAGCCCCTGGCTGCCGAGAGCTTTGAACAGTCCGCCGATGGCCTGACCTGGACTTTTAAGCTGCGCGAAGGGCTCAAGTGGAGCGATGGCCAGCCGGTCGTTGCCGAAGACTATCGCTACGCCTGGCTCAGGCAGCTCGATCCGGCTGAGGCCAGCTATGCGCCTGACATGTTCTATGCCATCAAGAACGCCAAGGCCTTCAATCAGGGGGAGATCACAGACCGCAACCAAGTCGGCATCCAGGCCCCTGACGAGCGGACGCTCATCGTTACCCTCGAGAAGCCAGCGCCCTTCTGGATCCAGCATGCCGGAAACACCGACTACTTCCCGGTGCGCAAGGACATCATCGAGCAGTACGGTGACCAGTGGATGGAGGCTGGCAACCACGTAGGCAACGGCCCGTACATGCTCGCCGAGTGGCAGCATGATCAGAAGCTGGTCTTTGTCAAGAACCCGCACTACGAGGGGCCCTGGAAGGATACCAGGCACATCGATCGCATCGAAATCACCGTCGTGCAGGATTCGCAGGCACAAGGACTACCGTTGTACGAGGCGGAAGAGATCGACGTGGCCACGGTACCCTCCACCGAGCTGGATCGCGTGCAGGCGGACAGCGTGCTCGGCGAGCAATGGCGTCTTTCCGACATCGCTGGTGCGACGCTGCTGCTCTTCGACACCAAGAACCCGCCGACAGACGATCTGCTCGTGCGCCAGGCGATGGCTCTGGCCATTGATCGTGAGACCCTGGCCTACCAGGTGTTCAAGGGCGCGTATCCACCCACGACCAGCTTCAGCCCGCCCAGCCTGTCCAGCTACGAGCCGACCTCGTTCTTGGGCTACGATCCTGCGAAAGCTCGCGACCTGCTGGCCGAAGCTGGGTACCCGAACGGCGAGGGCTTCCCGGTGTTGGACTTTACCTACTGGAGCATATGGCGCGGACCACTTTCGGCACAGACGTTGCAGGCCATGTGGAAGGAGAACCTCAATATCGACGTGACGCTCAACCCGCTCGAGCCCCAAGCCATGCGCGACTACCGAATCTCGCGTGAGACAGAGCCCTACAACATCTACTACGCGTTGCAGTGGGCCGATATCGCTGATCCGTCGACGTGGCACAACTCGCAGCTCGATCCAGATCAGAACGTGCGCCATACGCGTTACGACAACCCGGAGTACGTCCAGCTCATTCGCGATGCGCTGAACGAGACCGACTTTGCCAAGCGCAAAGAGATGTACCAGCAGGCAGAGGCGATGGTTAACCAAGAGGTGCCGATGCTGACTCTCCTGCAGGAGGCCATCGTGGTGGTGGTCAAGCCCTATCTCAAGAACTATGATGAGGTCACGACCACCATTGGCCAGTTGACGCGCGTGGCTCAGCCACCGGGGTTGGACATCGTCAGGTAGGCAATAGAATGTCAGGAAAGCGTGACCGGAGCCTAGCTCCGGTTACGCTTTCACTACAAGAGTCACTTCATGGGACGCTATCTGGTCAGAAGGATAATATTACTGGTACCCAGCATGCTGGTGGTGTTCACCATCACCTTTTTCCTGATGCACGCGACGCCTGGGGGACCATGGGATCGCACCGGCCGTCCGCTGCCCGCCGTGGTCATCGAGAACCTCAATGCCAAATACGGCCTGGACAAGCCCCTGTGGGAGCAGTACACAACCTTTTTGTGGGGCATCATTCGCAGGGGAGATCTAGGACCGTCCTACAGTCGCTATGGGCAGGATGTGCGGACTATCATTGCCAGCTTCCTCCCAGTGTCCCTGAAGCTGGGTGTTGTGGCGATGATTATAGCATTGGTGTTCGGCTTGACGCTCGGCGTGGTGAGCGCCGTGAAGCACAACACCTGGGCAGACTACCTGTCGATGTTCCTGGCTATCATCGGGGTATCGGCGCCCAGCTATGTGGTGGCCACGATCATGATTATCGTCTTTGCCATCACTCTGCGGTGGCTGCCAACTGGCGGCTGGGAAGGTGTCTTCTCTAAACGGATCATCATCCCGGCGGTAGCCCTGGCATTGCGCCCGATGGCCCTGCTCGCCCGCTACACTCGTTCTAGCGTGCTGGACGTCTTGCGACAGGACTATGTACGAACGGCGCGCGCCAAGGGCCTACCTGAGCGACTGGTGCTGGTCCGACACGCGGTGCGGAACGCACTGATCCCGATAGCCACCGTCGCCGGGATCACCTTTGCCCATGTCGTCACAGGTTCGTTCTTCGTAGAGTCGGTAACCAGGGTACCCGGCATCGGTCGCTACTTCGTCAGCAGCGTCTCTGCACGCGACTATCCAGTGATCATGGGCACTACCCTCCTCTATGCGGCTATTGTCATGGTCATGAACCTCGTTGTGGATGTGGTCTATGTCTTCATTGACCCGCGAGTTCGATACAGCTGAAAGGCGTGCGACCGGCCGCCTAGCCAAGCCCAGTTCAATGTGGCAGGATTCCTGGATCCGGCTGCGTCGCAACAGGGCGGCCATGTTTGGCCTGGCATTCATCATCTTCCTGATCCTTCTATCTGCGTTTGCACCCGTCTTGGCTCCGTACCCATATGACAAGGTGAATTTCTCTGCCATCACGCAGCCACCTTCACGGGAGCACCTTTTGGGTACCGATAGCCTGGGTCGTGACGTCCTCAGTCGCCTGATCTATGGCGCTCGGGTGTCGCTCAGCGTGAGCGTGGTGGCCCAGCTGGTCATACTGCTTATCGGTGTGCCGGTTGGGCTTGTCTCGGCCTACTATGGGGGCTGGGTCGACATCATCGTAC
Source organism: Anaerolineae bacterium (assembly GCA_041549915.1). Lineage (GTDB taxonomy): Bacteria > Chloroflexota > Anaerolineae > UBA2200 > UBA2200 > JBFEPU01. Next base: position 4,287 of record JBFEPU010000040.1, read on the forward strand.
AGCGCGTGGTTGATGTGCTCTATGCCTTCCCCAGCTTGTTGTTCATTATCGTTATCATGACTTATCTCAAAGCTGCCTTGAAGGCGGCCCGCGGGCCTGTGGCCGCGCTGCTGGCCACCATTAACAGCGCGACTGGCGGCTTGTTGGGCGTTTTCCTGGCTCTGGGCTTGGTCTTCTGGCTGACCGTGTCGCGCCTGGTTCGCGGCGAAGTGCTGGCGATCAAACAGAGACAGTACATCGAGGCTGCTCGGTGTATCGGTGCCTCAAATCGACGCATCATTGTGCGCCATATCCTGCCCAACACTCTGGCACCAGTGGTGATCGCTGCTACCTTCGGTATCCCCTCGGTGATCACCATGGAGGCTGGCCTCAGCTTCCTCGGTCTGGGTGTTGAACCACCAACTCCGAGCTGGGGCATGATGATCTCGGAGGGGGTCCAGAACATCCGGTCTCATCCCCACCTGTTGGTGGCATCTGGTGCCATCCTGTCGCTGACGCTGCTTGCTTTCAACTTCCTGGGAGACGGTCTGCGCGATGCTCTGGATCCCTGGATGAAGATCTGATCGGAACCGCTTGCGTGCAGCACAGAGAGCCGTGCACTCGTTCTGGGAGGAAGTAGTATATGAGTTTGCTGCTCAATGTCGGTCATCTGATTGATGGAACAGGTGTGCCGCCGCTCAGAGGTGTATCGGTCCTCGTAGATGGAGCGCGCATCGCTGCCATCGGGCCCCAAGGAACGATTCCCAATGGGGGTGCAACGCTCATTGATGCTCCGGACTGCACGCTCGTGCCGGGTCTGTTCGACTTGCACTCGCACATGAGCCTGCTGCTTGAGCCCATCGAAAGCCATGCCGACCAGAGCCTGCGTCGCGACGACCTCGTGGCCACCCGGGTGTTCAAGGCAGCTCTCGGCGCCAAGATCTGGCTGCAGACCGGCGTCACGACCATCCGGCATGCCGGGAGCGGGGACAACTTCGCTGTCGCCATGAAAGAGGCCATCGCCGAGGGCTGGACACCAGGTCCTCGAGTCTTTGCCAGTGGCTCGTTGATCGCCCAGACGGGAGGGGTTCGGCCCGGCAATGACCGCTGGGTGGTCGAAATCACGGGGGCAGACGAGGCCCGCCGAGTCGCAAGGCAGCAGCTCAAGGCTGGTGTGGATGTGCTCAAGATCTATGGCGCGTCGAGCATCGGTGGCGGTGGAGGACGTCTGATCGGGCCACCAGGGTGGCCGCAGCTGACCGTTGAAGAGATGCGCGCCATTGTCGAGGAAGCGCACAAGCCGGACAGGCTGGCCTCGGCGCACACTGGCAGCGCCGAGTCCATCAAGAATGCGGTCCAGGCTGGTGTGGACTGGGTGGACCACGCCGACCTGATGGATGAAGAAGCGATTGAGATGCTCTTGGAGAGCAACACACCGGTGGTGCCGACCATGGCTATCGCCTGGAGCCTGGCAACCTTTGGTGAGGAGATGGGGTTTGGCAAGCACATCGCTACCAAGGCTGCCGAGGTCGCGGATCTGGCCAAGGAGCGCCTGCAAAAGGCCTATCAGGCCGGGGTGCGTCTGGCCGTCGGTACGGATGCAGACAATCCGCGCGCTACAGTAGCTAAGGAGTGCGAGCTGCTCACGGAAATCGGCATGTCAGCGATGGAGGCCATTGTCGCCGCCACCCGCACGCCGGCAGAGATCCTGGGCGTTAGCGATTCGCTGGGCACGATTGAGGAGGGAAAGATCGCTGACTTGCTGATCGTGGCTGGCGACCCATTGCAGGACATTCGCAATCTTGGCAGAGTGGAGCACGTGATACAGGGTGGCAAAGTGCTGGAGCTACCGCTAGCCGATTTGACCACATGGGGGTATGCATGAATAGAAAGACCAGAATCGAGACCGACAAGGCTCCTCCCAGCCACGGCTTTCGTTCGAACGCTATGGCTGCTGAGGGTTTCGTCTTCACTGCCGGACACATTGGAGCGCCAATGCGACCACCTGGGGAGCGTTCCGTGCCTGCAGTGACGCTGGAAGAACAGGTCGATCTGTGCCTGCGACACATGGAGCAGTTGGCCTTGGCCGGTGGAGGGTCAAAGGATCGCTTTGTCGAAGTGGCAGCCTTCCTCGTGCCCAGTGCATTTGAGCGAAGGGACATGGTGCGTCAGCGCATCACTGGCTTCCTCGGGTATGCCCCACCCACTATCCACGTCCAGGCCATAGACGATGTAGCCATGCATGCCTTCCTGGAGATCGATGGCGTCTCGCTGTCTGATCCCGAGGTTTCTCTGCAGCAGGCCGCCGAGATTCTGCGACCCCTTGGCCAGGACCAGGGCCTGGTGCGCAGTGGCCCGTTCCTGTTCCTCAACGGCATGACTGCCCCTGGTGCCAATCTAGGCGAGCAAACTCACAATCTGCTGCTCGAGGCCGACCGGCAGCTCAAAGAAGTGGGGAGCGCTCTCCACAACCTCCTGAAGATGATCGTGTATATCTCTCAGTACGACATCTACCCGCAGTTCAACGAAGAGACGAAGCGGCAATTCGCCACCTTCGACCCGCCTGCGCGTTCTGTTCTGATTGCACCCGAGATCACCGGCGAGTCATATCTATACATCGACATGATTGCCCTGGCAGGACAGGAGCCTGGCCAGTAGCCTACGGGTTCACACTTTGGGACCCTCATCTGCACCTGCACCGCGATGTTCAGGGGGTGCTCCTATCGACAGACGAAAAAGAATTGAAACGGATAAGGCGCCGTCCAGCATTGGCTATCGATCCAATGCCATGGCGGCCGCTGGCTTTGTGTTCACCGGTGGGCACGTGGGCGCGCCGATGGCCCAGCCAGGCGAGATGCCCGCTCCCGCGGCCACGCTCGAAGAGCAGATTGACCTGTGCCTGCGGCACACCGAGCAGCTGTCGCGGGCCGGTGGCGCTTCCAAGGAGCGGGTGGTTGAAGTGTCAGTCTTCCTCGTGCCTTTCGAGCGTCAGGGACTTGTTCGCCAACAGGTGTGCGACTTTCTCGGTTTCACACCGCCCTTGTTCAACATCCGGCAGGTGAGGAGAATCGCGCTGGATGCCATGTTGGAGCTGGACTGGATCGCGGTGGCTGACCCGCAGATCCGCATCGACCGGGCGACTGAAATCCTGCGTTCCTTTGGCCATCAGCCAGGGTTGGTTTGCAGCGGGCCCTTTGTCATGCTTAATGGCTTGACTGCGCCTGGAGCGAACCTCACCGAACAGACGATGAACCTCTTCGCCGAGGCGGATCGGCAGTTCCGCCAGGCGGGGAGCGCGCTTTCCGACGTGATCAAACTGACAGTGTACATCGGCGGGGGCCAATACCCAGACTTCAACGAGGCGACCAAGAAGCTCTTCGCGGACTTTGAGCCCCCGACACGCTCGGTACTTGGGAGAGCGCTCACCGGCGACTCCTTGCTGCAGGTGGACCTGATTGCCCTCGCCGGCAGCGATCCTGATGACTAGGCTCTCGTCCGTGCAATGCGGCGCTAGAGCGAGTCTCCGGCACCGCACCTCGATCTGCTCGATCGACCGGCGCACCGTCAGGTCTTTTGCTCGCCAGTCTGGCGACCGTCTAGGATTGGAGGCTACGGGACAGTGAAAGAATGGACCTTTGAGCCCGGATTGGAGTGTGCCCAGCGGCTGGACGAACAGGACGAGCTGGCCGCGTACCGGGATGGCTTTGTCGTCGCCGAACCGGACGTGATCTATCTGGATGGCAACTCGCTCGGTCGCCTGCCCAAACGCACGGTCGAGAGCTTGCAGTCGGTAGTCCACCAGGAGTGGGGCGAGAAGCTCATCCGCGGCTGGAGGAGTGCGGGATGGATGGAGGCTCCAAAGAGGATCGGGGACAAGATCGGGAGGCTTCTCGGAGCTGCGCCAGGACAGGTGGTGGTCAGCGACTGTACATCCGTTAACCTGTTCAAAGTCACCATGGCTGCGCTGGCCTTGCGACCGGACAGGACGCGTATTGTGTCCGATGAGTTCAACTTCCCGACGGACGTTTACATGTTCCAAGGCTGCGGCCACCTCTTGGGCGATCACCACCAGCTACATCTCGTTTCCTCGGCAGATGGCATTCACATGGATCAGCAGACGCTGTTCGATGCCATTGACGAGCAGACGGCACTTGTGAGCTTCTCCCACCCAGCCTTCAAGAGCTGTTTTGCCTATGATGTGCAAGCCATCACCAAGCATGCACACGACGTGGGAGCACTGGTGCTGTGGGACCTCAGCCACGGTGTGGGCGCACTGCCGATTGAGCTGGACCGCTGGGACGTTGACTTCGCTGTGGGCTGCTCGTACAAGTACCTCAACGGCGGTCCGGGAGCCCCGGCCTGGCTCTACGTGCGCCGCGATATGCAGGCTGACGTCCTTTCGCCGATCTGGGGATGGTTCAGCCATCGAGCGCCCTTCCAGTTTGGTCTCAACTATGAGCCAGCTGAGGGAATCTCTCGTTTCTTGTGCGGGACGCCACACGTTCTCTCCATGTCGGCCCTGGAACCAGCGGTTGACCTGCTGTTGGACGCGGGCCTGGAGCGAGTTCGAGCAAAATCTGTCAAGCTCACGTCCTATCTGGTTGACCTGATTGACACCGTGCTGGCACCACTGGGGTTCTGGGTCGGTTCACCACGCGATCCACAGCGACGTGGAGCACACGTGTTGGCCTGCCACGAGGCTGGGTTCCAGATCAACCAAGCTCTAGTGGACGAGATGGGTGTCATTGGCGGTTTCCGGCCGCCTACGGGCATCCGAATGGGGCTTTCGCCTCTGTATACTTCCTTCAGCGAGGTGTGGGAGGCAGTGGACCGCGTGCGCCGCGTTGTGGTTGAAAAGCGCCACCTCAAATACCCGGCCGGTGCCGAGGCGGTCACCTGAGACGCGCTGGGACTCTGGGCTTGCCGGGAGTTCTTGCGTCAACCTGCGCAAAGTGAAGCCTCTGGGCCTGCTGAGCGTGTACATACCTGACCGGCGCTAAAAAGCGAGTGCGCGCCGCCAGGGTTGCGAACACCGCCTCGTCGCCGCTTGCCGCTTCGGTGTGACCGGGGATAGCACTCCTCTGCAACTGGCGTCGGTCCTATTGAGCATCACTCGCGTGCGGACCGCCTATCCGTGCCCTAGCCTGAGCCGCATCCGTCTAGCATAACGGAGGCTGACAAGACATGACTCCTGCACAAGCGCACAAAGCGAGCACATACGCCCTTCGACGGGCAAGACTGATGGAGCAGATTGACCAAGGCATTGCCTGGATCTTCTCCTCCGGGCAAGGGTTCAACTATGAGCCCGACAAGAACCTGGAGTACCTGACCGGCCTCCGGTCGCCAGAGGCGTGCCTCATCCTCGCTCCGCGGGGCATCTTGGTAGAAGGCATTTCCCATCCTGGTCACTACTGGTTCACCGAGCAAGGGGCCGAATACGGGAGAGGCCGTCTGGTCAATGAGGCGCTGTTCATTCGGCAGCCCAGCAGCGCGTGGGGCAACACCGTAGTACAGCGCCAGCTGCCGGGCGTCGATGAGATCCGCGGTCTCAGCGGTGTCGAAGCGGTGTTCGGCCTCTCTCAGATGGACGAGGTGCTGCGCCAGGCCCTGCGCCACGAAAAAGTGCTGTGGGTGAATACCTCCAATCCACCACAGTTGGGTGATCCGGTACCCGACCACATCGTGCGCATCAATGCCCTCCGAGAACGCTTCTACTGGTTACAGTTGCGGAACGTCGCTCCGGCGATACATGCCATGAGGCTGATCAAGGAGCCCTACGAGATCGAATGCCTGCGTATGGCTTACCGTATCACAAAGGAGATCATCGAGGTCCTGATGCGCACCATCAGGCCAGGGGACAACGAGGCCAAGGTGGTTGGGTTGTGGCAGTACGAGGTCAAGTCAAGGCAGGATACGGGTGAGTTCGCCGACCTGAGCACTGCCTTCGGCCCCATCGTGGCCGCTGGCCGACGGGCATCGGCCAACAACTACTGGGCCAGTAACCAGACCATTGAGGATGGCGACATGATCCTCATCGACTGCGGGGTGTCGTACAACGGTTATGCGGCGGACATCAGCCGGGCGTGGCCGGCAAACGGACGCTTCTCCGAGCGCCAGAGGGAGCTGTATGCCATCCTCCTTGAGGCGCAGAACTTGGGGTTGGAGGCCTTTAAGCCGGGTGGCACTTGTGTTCAGGCACGGCAGTTGGTGTGGAACCACTTTGAGAAGTACGATCTGCATAGCTATGGTCTGGGCAGGAACTGTCACCCGGTGGGCTTGAACGTCGAAGACGCCGACTACTTCTGCTTCGGCACCTACGAGCCGTTCCAGCCGGACCAGGTATGGGCATTTGAGCCCATGCTGATGATGCAGGACGAGGGGATCGGTATTCGGCTGGAGGATGGCGTCTGGATCACCAAGGGCGGCCACGAGCTGATGCCGGCACCGGATCGGGAGCCCGACGCCGTAGAGGCTCTGTGCAGAGGATAGAGGATCTTGTCACAGGAGGAGACGAGCCGGATGACTGACCTTCTGGACCAGGTTGCCATTGTGACCGGTGCCGGCCGGGGCCTGGGTAGGGCAATCGCTCTGCGGCTGGCAGTCGATGGTGCGCACATCATCATTGCCGAAATCGATGATCAGGCCGCACAGTCGGCCGCAGATGAGGTGCGAGCGCTTGGACGTCGTGCAGTGGCCACTCGCACCGATGTTGCCTCTAGGCAACAGGTGCACGACATGGTGCGCACCGCGCTGAACGAGTTCGGCCGCGTCGACATCCTTGTCAACAACGCGGGTACAGCCGGACCGGAGGTGCCGTTGGAAGAGCTTGCCGAGGAGGACTGGGACCGCACAATCGATGTGCATCTGAAGGGGACGTTTCTCTGTTGCCAGGCTGTCTTGCCGCACATGAAGGCGCAGCGGTACGGCAAGATTGTCAACATGGCCTCCGTAGCTGGCAAAGAAGGCAACCCTTACTCCGCTGCCTACAGCGCCGCCAAGGCAGGCATCATCTGTCTCACCAAGGCGGTAGCCAGGGAGGTGGCCAGGGACGGCATCAATGTGAACTCAGTCGCGCCGACCATCATCGCCACCGAGTTCATCAAGACCTTGTCTGCAGAACAGGTGGAGCCTGTGGTGGCGCGCATCCCCATGGGGCGCATGGGAGAACCGCAAGAGGTGGCTGCCCTGGTCAAGTTTCTGGTTTCCGACGAGGCAGCATTCGTGACTGGTGCGTGCTACGACCTGTCCGGCGGTCGAGCACAATGGTAGGAATCGGTCCGTTAGGAGGCCGCCCGACGCCTCAGAACGTGAAGCGTCCCTCCTCCATGATCTGTTCGCCGTCGGCCCAGATGTTGACGAATACGGGTACCACATCGACGTGCACCTCGCTGGTCCAATCTCCTCCAGTGAAGTTGACATAGGGATTGCCAAAGGCGAGGTGCATGCCCGGGAACTTTTCATCCTGCAGCAGGTTTCCAACCAGCTCGGTGAGCGCCTCGTTGGTGCCGATGGCAAACTCTCCAACGCGCCGGCCATTCTCGTACCCGTCCAAATAGTCCCACACTTCGCTCGCCAGGTCGCGATTGGGGTGTTCGGCCTTTGACAACTCCCCATCTATGTGAAAGGTCATCGGCGCTTCCAGCAGTCCGTACTGCTCACTGAAATAGTCGCCCAGGACATTCGCCGTCAGCACACCCTCGACGCGTGCCGGGCAGGTGAAGGTCTCTCCTTCAGGCAGGTTCCCCCATTGCCCCTGCTGGTGGTAGAGCCCCGTCCAGGGATGCCAGTGCAGCCGCGGCGGATCGAGCGCAACCACCAGGTCGGTGCCGTGTTCGTTGGTGATGCGCATCTCGCGAGCCTCTTTCACCCGCTCATAGACCTGCATGGTCCGCCGCGCCACCTGCTCATAGTCTGCCAGCATGCCCGTCCGCATCAGTAGCGGCGTTATGCCGATCATGTGGCCGTGTCGCACGTTGAACTCTCGCCGCAACATGCCCAGCAGGGGAATGCGAAAGCCGATCTCTCGCGGCTTGGCCTGCGCCGCATAGAACGTCGCAGTCGGCTTGAACTGGCGCACGATTTGGTAGAGCTCTTCGGAGGGGGCGGTCAGGGGGCGCTCCCCGAATTCCTCCAGTAGGTGGAGTCCCGTGGTGGCGCCTTCCTCGTGCGCTGCGGCTGTCAGCGCCTGGCCGATGGTGCAGGTCTCCTCATCGGAGACTACAAACACGCGATCTGTGGATCCGATGGCCAGGCACTGGCGCACGGCCACACGGGCACCAGCGAGCACTTGTGAGTGTGATGGGTTGTCGGTTGTCTCATGCACGGGACGAAGGGGCAAGGCGCTTGGCATATCGTCATTCTAGCGTATTGGCCGATGTGACGCAAGTCATTCGCTTCGTCGCGGCGCACCCACGTTTCGCCCCGCCTTGACAACAGGCCAAAGACCGGCTATACTGGCGACAGTTCGGAACTCCCGAACAGTTCGGATTTGGAACAATGCTCTCCAAGGACTGTGCAATGCCGCAGGTTGTGGAAGAGATCGAAATCCGCGGCGTCTCTGACGCCATCTCAGATCAGATCCTCAAGCTCGTCCTGTCTGGTGCCCTCCAACCCGGCGATGCTCTGCCGGCGCAGCGAGAGCTCGCCTCCCAGCTTGGCGTCAGCCTCTCCTCTCTCCGCGAAGCCCTGCACACCTTGGCTGCTGTAGGCGTTATCGAAGTGAAACGTGGGCGAGGAACGTTTGTCTGCGATCACCGTACGGCTCCCCTGGTCAAGCAACTCGACTGGGCGCTGCTATTGCAGGAAGAAGAGACGCGGGAACTTTTCGAGGCCCGGAGGGTCATAGACGTCAGCATAGCCGGCTTTGCCGCAGAGCGCGCAACGGAGGGGCAGATTGCCTCGTTGGCCGAGCTGTTCCACGATATGATGCGCAGTTGGGAAGCCCGGGACCTGAGTCAGCTTGAGGAAGAGGATGTTCGCTTCCATCTGGCTGTGGCTGAGGCAGCCGGCAACTCCCTGCTCCTGCACCTGGCCCAAAGCCTGTACGCCCTGGTGGACCCGTTCATCCGCCTAGTCCCGCACACCAGGCCAGGCATGGAGAATCACCGTCGTGTGCTGGAAGCCATCGCCGAGCGCGATTCCGAGAAAGCACAGGCAGCCGTGCGGGTGCTGCTGGACGACACAGAACGATTGTATGAGCAGCACAAGGATGATGCCTAGCCCAGGCTGTCAAACGTGGGCGAGACTGCTCACCTTGACGCCTGCAAAGGAGCTCGCTGCCAATGAAGAGCGTACTGCTGGATAGTCCTATCCATCCTGAGGCTCTGGCGATGTTGGAGCGCGAAGTCACCGCTGTACAGATGTATGGTGCATCGTTGTCGGATCTCAGGCGGGCGTTAGGCATTGCCAATGGCATCATCGTATCGACCCGGTTCCCCATCACGGCCACAGAGATCCAGCTGGGCTCACGCCTCGAGGTGATCGGGCGTCCGGGGGCCGGCGTGGACAGTGTAGACGTGGATGCTGCCAGCGCGGCGGGCATCCCGGTGGTCTACACGCCCGAGGGTCCCACTGAATCGGTTGTCGAGCATACCCTGGGTTTCATGGTGGTTCTGGCGAAGCAGATGCTCCAGGCAGATGCGGCGGTACGCCGGGGGGATTTTGCC
>JBFEPU010000041.1:0-13849 GCA_041549915.1 Anaerolineae bacterium
AGCAAGGACATCGAGGCACCCAGATGGAGCACAAACGGCTGCCACACGGCCCGCATCATGTTCATACGTAGGCCATAGAGAAAGTTGCGCGTGGCCAGCACGCGCAGGTTTCGCGAAAGCGAGGACTCTGTCCCCCGGGGCTGAGCTGTGCTCATGGCTTGACCCTTGCAGAGTCATGCGACCAGAAGAATGCAGCAACCACCCAGGCCAGAGAGTAGGCAAGTGCACCCGCTGCCAACACAACGGCGAAGCCGGAGGTGACCGCGCCCATCACTGCCACGATGGAACTGATCACCGATGCGCAACCATTGACTGCCCAGGCCCAGGGGATGAGTTCTGGCGCGTGATGTTCCAGCACGCGAATTCCGCCTGGTAGGGGCAGTCCTAGGAGGAAGCCGAGGGGTCCGAGGCACAGCACCGCAACCAGTAGACGAACCGGCAGGCTCCAGCCGATTGACAGAGCGAAGAGGCGCGACAGGGACAGCGGGTAAGCAAGCACCACCACGACTAGGACCAACAGCAGCGGCCGCCATGGGAGCCTGGCAGAGAGCGCACTGCCTAACCCTGAGAACAGCAGCACAGAGAACAGAACCAGTGAGAACGAGTAAGTGGGTTGACCTAGGAACAGGATGAACTGTTGCAGCAGCGGCATCTCCGCAAACAGGTAGCCCAGGCCCAGGCAAGCAAAGTACAGCAGTGTCCACCTGAGACTTACGCTTGACCTGCCTCGGAGCCCTGCGGATGTACCGCGCACGGCAAGCGGCAACAAGATCAGCGCCAATGACAACACAATCGCCAACACCAGTAGGGCCACCAGAATCAGGAAGCCGCTGCCGCCAAAGGGCTGCCAAGTTCTCCCCAGACTGCGCAGGATGCTCTGGGTTTGTCCCCATTTGAAGTAGTGGAAGAAAAAAGGTTGATCATCGCTGGGTGGCGAGATCTCGTAGAAGTACTGTCGCAGGAAATCCTGCCGGCCCGTGCTGGAAAGCACGCGTTGGAAGGCGCCGTGATGAGCCGCATCAGGCAGCACGTTGTAACGGTTGGCTTCTGTGGCGGGCATGCCTTCGTAGTAAATGAGGTCAAAGCTGCGCTCGGAACAGAACTCCTTCAACGCAGCGATTTCTTCGCTGCGAAACGGGGTACGCTTCGCTACAAGCGTAGCTGTAGACCAGCTGCGGTAGGCGACGACGTGCTGCGACGGATTTCCGACCCCTGCCCGCTCGAGTGCCTCTGCTAGAAGCGCGCAGGCTCGCACCTCCTCGCTGGGCGGCGACTGCACCCATCTGGTGAGGACCAGCAGGCCGTCTTCCCGCAGATGCTCCAGGTATTCGAACACTGCCTCGACTGTATAGACATAAGACTCGGACAGACTGTAGGCCCCGGAGATAACCGGCTTATAGGTATCGGCCAGAGACACCCACACCACATCAAACTGCTCTCTCGAGCGGCCCAGATAGCTGCGTGCCTCCTCTAGGACAACCGTGACTTGTGGGTCGTCGTAGACGGCTGGGGCACACTGGTTCAGCTGCGCACGAACAGCCTGGAGCACGAGGGGGTTACTCTCCAAGGCAACCACGGATGATGCGCCGCTGTGCAGGGCGGTCAGGATGTCCAACCCGCCCCGAGGCTCGATCACCAGCGCACGCGCGTGAGGACGGAGCACGTAGGGCAACACCGCGGGCAGATATTGCAGAAAGCGTTCATCACCGGGTTGTTGAAGACACGTAATTGGACTCAGGTCGGCTCCGTCGACCAACAGCGCCAGCTGTGTGGGCAGCTCTCCTGTGAAAGAGAGGCTCAGCCCCGGTGCCGAGTGGATGCCAGCGCTCTCCACAACATCCACTCGCGAGAAGGCATTCCAACGACTGAAGACGACGTGCGCCTCAGGAAAAAGCAACGATCTGGCCAGAGTCTTGTATGGAGAGATGCGCAGAGTGAACAGAGCTGGAGGACGAATGAGCAAGGCAATCAGGGCCACAAACAGCAAACCATAGCCAGCGCGAATCAGCCCTAGCTGGGCAGGCTTTGATCGGTGCTTCTGGCTTGACAAGCCGAGTGAAAATGTGATTGCCCCGAGCAATCCTGTTGCGCTGGCGCAAACTACGGCGCGCTCGCCTCCCAGGAGAGGCACCAACACCAGTACCGCCAGACTGCCTGCGGCCGAGCCTGCCAAGTTGGCGGCATATACGACGTTTGCCTGCCCTGGCCAGGCGGCGAGCGATAGGCCAACGCACAGGCCAGCGAAGAAGAAAGGCAGGATCTGCGCCGGATAGTACAGGGCGAGATAGAGGAATTGCCTTCGTTCCAGGCCAATGAGATAGGAGTCAAAAGGCACGTGGTTGATCGCCAGGTAAGCGATGAGTACGCTGACGGAGAAGAGAGCAGCAATCACCGCCAGGCGCCGGACGACAGCCCCCTTCTTCTCCCGAACGGGAGGACGCAATGCCAACCACGTGCCGCTGGCGCCAAAGCCCAACAGGGCCACACTGACGCTCATGAAGGCAAAGTGGTACCACTGCGTCACCGAGAACAGACGCGTGAGGGTGATTTCGAAGAACAGCATCGCCGCCGACACCAGGAAGATGCCAGCGTAGAGTGGCAGCATTCGCCTACCTCAGGGATTCATCGAGCTTGACTCGAGAGATGCCTAGGTGCCCCAATCTCTGGGATAGAGAAAGTCATGCCCCACATCGCGCCGGCTGACCTTGGCAACGACCGGCGGCATGCGCTTGAACTGCGAGGCACGCATCCGCTGCACAACTGTCTCCACAAACTGCCGATCAAACCCGGCGGCGATAGCCTCTTCGGTCTTGTATCGCTCATCCACCAACAGGTAGAGCAGCTTGTCCACCTCAGCGTAGGTGAACCCCAACTCCCCCTCATCGGTTTGACCAACCCAAAGATCGGCGGATGGTGCCTTCTGAATGATGGCCTCCGGAACACCAACCGCGCGGGCCATCTGGCGCACCTGCGTCTTGTACAGATCTCCCAGGGGATTGACGGCGCTGGCCATATCCCCGAAGAGCGTGCCGTAGCCGAGCAGCAATTCAGTCTTGTTGCTGGTACCTATGGGCAGGCCCTGCCACTGGACGGAGTGATCGTAGAGGACAATCATCCTCATGCGCGCCATCACGTTGCCACGACGGACGTCGCTCATCTGTTGGTACTGTTCGAAGTACGGTTCCACCATAGGGGTGATGTCGATGGTCTTGCTGGATACGCCTGTGAGCCCGATCACTTGGCGCGCGTGCTCAGCGCTCTCGGGCGTGCTGGTGCGGTAGGGTAGCAGCAGGGCCAAAACGTTCTCCCCTCCCAGTGCCTCAGCGGTCAGAAAACAAGATAGGGCAGAATCCACTCCGCCAGACAGGTTGAGCACAGCCCTCCTGAAACCGAACCGTTCCAGTTCGCGGCGCAAGAAAGCTACCAGTACCCGACGCGTTACTTCAGCGTTAAGCAGCAACTTCTGTGTGATTTCCACAGCAAATCCTCCGAAAGTGCGCGATGGCTAACGCGTAGCGAGTACTGAGTGCCACCTGCCGAGTTCGATCGCTGCCGTCTCCAGTCACTGCTCGCGACTCGGCACTCGTGACTCGCGAAGCATGCGCCTCAGTTCCGTGTACAGCAGGTCTGGTCGCTCGTCACGCAGTAGTGGCAGTTGCATGCGTACGCGACGCATCGCTCCCAGATCCAGCGCAGCGACCAGTAGGCTCTCTTCGAAGTATGGCGCTTGTGCCACAAGTCTCCCATCTGGGCCAAATATGGTCGAGCCTCCCCAGAAATTGAGACCATCTTCGACCCCCACTCGGTTGCAGTGCAAGACAAAATCGGTGAGAAACGTCGCGTACGTCTGATTGATGAGTTCCACTGAGCGGGAGCTACCGAGTACTGCCTCTGGACTCAGGCCCCGTCCAGGACTTGCGGATATCAGCAGCAAGATATCCGCACCGTCAAGCCAAAGGGCGTACGGGGCACTGATGTGCCAAAAGTCTTCGCAGACCAGAACGCCCAGGCGACCGAAGCGGGTATCAAAAGCGCGGAATCGATCTCCCGTGGCCAGATAACGCTCCTCCTCAAACATGCCATAGGTGGGCAAATAAACCTTGCGATGCACATGCACGATACGCCCTTGGGACAGATAGGCAGCCGAGATATAGTAGCGGTGGCGCTTATCTTCCTCAACGAAACCAAAGAGCAAGTCCATGCTCTCGCTCGCGGTCAGCAACTCCGCAATGGCTGGAGCGCTCTCCGTTGCCGCCATGGCCACATGAGGCACCAAATCCTTCAGGACGTAGCCCGTCAGAGACAACTCCGGGAAGCACAGCAGTTGGACTTGTTGCTCTTTCGCTTCTTCAATCCGCTCCAAGTGCAGTTGCAGGTTTTCTGGCACACTGCCCAGGATTGGGCTGATTTGCGCCAAGCCGACTCTGAGCTTCAACATACGCAATCTCCCCTGTAACGTCCCGCCCTCGTGGGTGAGGCTGAGGTTCTCCAGACCACAACACGATCCCTTGGTTAGCAAGTGTCGCCGCGAGGCACAGCTGTTCTCCACCGGAGCCATAGATAACACAGCAAGAGGCAAGCAAGGGCGACTTCGGCCAGCTCTGCCACCTGTGTAGCACGCAACAGGCCAACATAGGCGGCCTCGTCGGCGCGGGTGAACTCCAGTAGAAAGTGCCCTGCGCCATTCCCAAGCAAGTAGACCAAGCCCAGAGTGCCAGCCGGCAGCTTGCGCTCACTCAAACGGTAGAGAACGAAGAACAAGAGGAAGCCAAGAAGGCTAGCCAGAAGCTGTGTGGGCAAGCGCGGCCCGTAGACGCCGTACAGGTCCGGCAACCACATGCTCAGCGGAGTGCGCATGACCACGCCATAGTGCGCGCCATGCAACAGTGCCCCTATCCACCCCAATCCTTGTGCTAAGGATAGTGCAGGTGCGGCAAGATCCACCAGAAGGGGAAAAGGCAGTTGTGCATAGAGCGAGTAGAGCAGCAGAGCCGTCGCCCCTCCGATCAGCCCGCCCTGGAAGACAAGCCCGCCACCCCAGAAGCTCAACAGGGCAGCTGGACGCCCTGCATAGTCCACCCAGTTGGGGATGAGATAAGCTACACGAGCACCGACAACACCGCCCACAAGCGTCCACAGAGCGCCGTCCAGCAGCGTTGTATCGCGATAGCCTGCAGCGCGGCCTCGCCAGTGAACGTAGAGTACGCCTAGCGCAGTACCAATGCCAATCAACGCCGAATACCAATACAGAGAATAGCGCCCCCAGCGAAAAAGCACGCGATCCATGAACGGCGCGCTCCGATGCTACTCTTGCAGACTCTCGACGATCCGAGCGTACTTGTCCGCCACTTCCTCAGCTGCAGCCTTGGAATCCGACTCAGCGTAGATGCGGAACAGCGGCCGGTCAGGATCGGGCAGAACCAGCGCCCAGTCGTTCCCTGACTGGACTTTCACCCCATCGATCTGTGCCTCGCGCCCCCCCTTGTAGCGTTCGTGCAGCAAGCGCATAACCGTGCCCTTGAGCTCCCACGGACAGGAAACGTCTCGCGTGGCCGTGTACTGAGGCGGCAAGGAAGCTACGACTTGAGATAGCGTAGCCTTCTCCGCAGCCAGGAATTCAAGCAGCTTGGCCAGAGCCATCATACCATCGACCGCTGGCTGGAAATGCGGGAAGATGAATCCATTTGCACCGTCGGCAGCCAGGATTATGCCTTCGCGAGCCGAGGCTTCCATCACATCGTGCATGTCCATACTGGTTCGCACCACCTGGCCACCGTACTGGCTGACTACGGTCTCCAGCGTCTGAGAGACGGTGACCGGCATGGCGATGATGCCCTCACCACACGCTTGCAGTGCCAGAGCGGCCAACGCCACAGAAGCCACACCATCGGCCAGAATGTTGCCGCGATCGTCCACCAGGAATGCCTTCTCACCACCGACATCCAGCCGCACACCAAGATTGGTGCCCAACGCTGAGCAGATGGCTGCCAGCTGCTCCAGTGCCTGCTGAAACTCTTCAGACGGAATCGACATCTTGCTCTCATCAATTGCAGCGTTGAGCTCGACCACCTTTACCCCAAGCTGTCTCAGAATGTTGGGCAGCACCAGTGATGTGGGAGCGTTTGCATAGTCCACAACGATGGAATACTGGGCATCCCGAATAGCCTGCACATTGAGGCATTCCAAAAAGTCCTCACTGTAGGTTTCGATCACATTAGGCTGGTACTCGATCACGCCGACCTCGTCGAGGTAGACGCGACGGAAGTCTTCGCGAAAAAAGACTCGTTCTATGCCACGTTCGGTATCCTTGCTCAGATTCAAGCCGCGGCCGTCCATGAACTTGATGTCTACCACTCGGTTGTCGTGCGGGGACAGCCGGATGTGGATGCCACCCGCAGCACCCATCTTGCGCGTGATGTAGCGGGCAACCGGAATTGGCACGCTCCGCAAGTCCCGCACATTGACTCCCGCCGACGGTAGTCCGGATATGACGCCTCGCTTGAGCATGCGTGGGCTACGGTGCGGATCGCGATTGATCGTCACCACAGCATCCTTGGGCAGAGTCGCGCCAAAAGCCGCTCCGAGCTTGGTGGCAAACTCAGGGGTCAGATCAATGTTCACCTGCCCAGTCACACCATAGCGCCCGAACAGCACGCGTCGCCCCTGCGAACCCCAGATAATGCTGGCCTTGACCGTGGCCCCTGCCTCTACCTCCTTTGAGGGCCATATCCTCACCTCGGGATGAATGATTGCCCTCTCCCCTACACCGCTCACGTCACCGACCACCGCCCCTTCAAAAACAACCGCCCTGCTCTTGATACGGCATTGTCGACCAATGATCGCCCCACGCAGCTCTACACCCTCACCGATGTACGAATTGCGCCATACGATCGTACGGTCAACATGCGCTCGGTTATCCACGACGGTGTAGTCGCGGATCACGCTGGGTCCTTGAACAAGCACTCCGCCTTTGATCTGCACCCCTTCGCCCAAATAGATCGGGCCATAGAGTTGTGCGTCTGGAGCAATCTGCACATTCTCGCCGCACCACACGCCTGCCGCAATCTCCTTACCGATGGGCTCGAGGTCGACGCGGCCCTCCAGAAGGTCGCTAGATGCGCGCATGTACTCCTGGATATTCCCTATGTCGCACCAGTAGCCTCCGGACACGTAGCCGTAGAGGGGATCATCCTTCTCCAGTAGGACGGGAAACAAGTCCTTGCTGAAATCGAACGGCTCACCTGCGTCGAAGTAATCGAGCACTTCCGGTTCCAGCACATAGATGCCGGTGTTGACCGTGTCAGAGATAACCTCTCCCCAGCTGGGCTTTTCCTGAAACTCTTGAATCCGCCCCTCTCCGTTGATGATGACTACCCCGTACTCCAGTGGGTTGGGCACACGGTACAATGTCAGCGTCGCCTTTGCGTTCCTAGCCTTGTGGGATTCGATGATGGCACTGACATCAAAGTCGGTCACGGCATCGCCACTGATGACTATGAATGTATCGTCGAGGAATTCCTGCGCGTTCTTCACGCTGCCCGCTGTGCCGAGCGGGATTTCTTCTATGGAGTAGGTGATCTGCATCCCCATAGCCGACCCGTCGCCGAAGTAATCCTGGACACGATCCGCCATATACTGCAAGGTCACGACGACATCCGTGATGCCATGCCTCTTCAGCAGGTCCATGATGTGCACCATTACTGGCTTGTTGACGAGTGGCACCATTGGCTTGGGCCGATTAATCGTCAAGGGCCGCAATCGTGAACCTTGACCACCGGCCATGAC
Organism: Anaerolineae bacterium; assembly: GCA_041549915.1. Classification (GTDB taxonomy): domain Bacteria; phylum Chloroflexota; class Anaerolineae; order UBA2200; family UBA2200; genus JBFEPU01. The sequence goes on from JBFEPU010000041.1 coordinate 7,786, forward strand.
CACGGCTTTCATTTTTGCTCGCCTCCTTCGCGGTCGCACTTTGGCATGTCACCCCACCGCAGTGCGGTCAAATCATACCACAAAGTTTGCCATGAGCCAACACTTTTGATGTGCACCGCCTTTGTTCCCGCGTTGGTGACATAGACGACTGTGTGCTATAATAGATTGACAGCACAATGATGAGCGGGGAATGCAGAAGCAGAGTGTGAGCACCGCGGAAATCATACACTTGCTTGACCTAGGCACGTCTGCTGCAGAGGCGGGTGACTGGACGACAGCTAGGCGTTTCTTCGCTCAGGTGTTAGGCAGGGACCCAACCAACGAGGAAGCCCTCCTGTGGCAGGCCGGCCTGGCTGAAGACCCCTACGAGGCAGTCGCCTATCTGAAGCTGGTGCTGAACCGAAACCCTCAGAGCAAGCGCGCCAAAGACGGGATCGAGTGGGCACTATCGCATCTACCGCCTGACGAGCAGCAGCGCGTGCGGGCCACACTGCCGCGGTCTGAGCCGAAGGCAAAGAGGTCGGCACCGCCATTTCGATACCTGTGGTCAGCCCTCCTACGGATCAGCGCACTGTTCTGCATCGCTGTGGGTGGCCTCGCGCTCACAGATAATCTTGACAACCTGCGCGCTCTTGTCGTTGCGACCGCCCGCACGCCCACAGCCGTTTCCACACCAACCTTCGTCCCAACGCTCACAGCCACGTCAACGCATGAGTCTACGCCAATTGCCTCAGCAACCCGGCCAGCGTCTCCGTCGCCCGGACCGCCAACAGCACAGCCCGTACTGGGCGAGAAGTGGATAGATGTTGATCTCTCCACGCAGACATTGGTCGCCTACGACGGAGCGGTGGAGGTCCTTCGCACCACGGTGTCCACAGGCGCTCCGCAGACACCCACAGTGACTGGCCGTTTCCGCATCTTCAGCAAACTGGTATCGCAGACCATTGGAGGTACTGACTACGTACAGGCCAATGTGCCGTTCATTATGTACTTCTATGACGACTACTGCTTGCACGGAGCGTACTGGCACAACGATTTTGGCCGCGCACACAGCCACGGTTGTGTCAATCTGCCCATCCCGGATGCCCAGTGGCTGTTTCAGTGGGCGGATCCACAGCTGCCAACTGGGGCCAGTGAAGTGTGGGATACAGTCAGTGGCAAGGGAACCTTGGTAGTGATACACCAATGAGTTGACCGCTGTCCGTTTTTGTGGTATAAGAGCGCAAAGCTGGGAAGGAGAGAGTAGGGAGCACCCCGAAGCACAGAGAGCTACGTAAGGTGTGAGGTAGCCTTCGCGAGCTCCCGAAAGACGCTCTGGAGCCGTGCGACCGAAAGGCGCCTTTTAGGTCGCGCCGGATGCTTCCGTTATCGAGCTTGGGTCACATTGATCCGCAAAGTCGCAGGCTTAGCAGCCAGCGAGAATGAAGGTGGCACCACGGGAAGCCCCCGTCCTTTAGTCAGGCGGGGGCTTGGCTTTAAGGAGGGAACATGGAAAGGACAAGAACCACGCAGGCCTCGAGCCACGCGGGGGAGCGGATCCAGCTCGCCGGTTGGATGCATAATTGGCGGGACATGGGCAAGTTTGGATTCCTGGTACTGCGGGACGGGGCAGGAACGTTCCAGGCCGTCCTTGACGACCCACACGAAATAGAGAAACTCAAGGGCCTGCAGTATGAATCCGTACTGCAGATTGAAGGGATTGTGGCGCTGGAGCCCCGAGCGCCAGCAGGTGCGGAATTGCATGACTGCAAGGTCGAAGTGATTGCTCCTGTCTTGGAACCCCTGCCTTTTGAGATCAACAAGAAGGAGCTTAAGGCTGGTTTGGACGTGTTCCTGAACTATGCGCCTGTGGGGCTGCGCCATCTGGAGAAGCGTGCGCTGTTCCGCGTTTCGGCCGCGATCATGGCCGGGTATCGAGAGTATCTCAGCCAGCAGGACTTTGTGGAGATCCAAACGCCCAAGATTGTTGGCTCAGCTACTGAGAGCGGGGCCAACGTGTTCCGCATAGACTACTTCGGGAGACCGGCTTTCCTCGCCCAGAGCCCACAATTCTACAAGCAGATCATGGTTGGCGTGTTCGAGCGTGTGTTCGAGATCGGGCCGGTCTTCCGCGCTGAGAAGCACAGCACTTCACGGCACACCAACGAGTACGTGAGCCTAGACTTTGAAATGGGGTTCATCACGGACCACACAGATGTCATGGCCATGCTCACTGGGGTGATGCGCCACATCGTCCACCGACTCAAGGAATCATGCGCACGTGAGGTGGAACTGCTACAAATCAAGGTGCCCAGCGTCCCCGAATCGATACCGTCCTTGCGCTTGCCGGATGCTCAGCAGCTCATCTTTGAGCGATTCGGAGAGGACTGCCGCGGTGAACCGGACCTGGCTCCTCAACACGAATCCTGGCTCTGCCAGTACGCCGAACAAGAACTCGGCTCTGAACTGCTGTTCATCACGCACTATCCAACATCTAAGCGGCCATTCTACACCTATCCGGATGACCAGGACCCGTCGCTGACCAAGGGCTTTGACCTGTTGTTCCGTGGCTGCGAGATTGTGACTGGCGGGCAGCGCATCCATCGCTACGAGCAACTGCGGGAGAACGCTGTCAAGTGGGGTGTAAACCCTGAGGACATTGATGGCTATCTGCAGGCTTTTAGGTACGGCATGCCGCCACATGGCGGCTGCGCCATCGGCCTGGAGAGGCTGGTGATGCAGCTGGCAGGATTGCCCAACCTGCGCGAGGCGACACTGTTTCCGAGGGACCTGGAGAGGCTAAGTCCGTAGGCTGGTCGTTTGCCCTGCCGTTCTGTTGGTCGCGCGGTCAAAGGAACTGCACGACTGGCGATCCAGCAATTGTCGCACATATCCGACAGCTGTCAGGAGCCGCTCACGCACCAGTGAGGGGCTCCATGCTTTGATGGCCGTGGGGCTGAGCTCCAGAGTGAATACGCCACAGTAGTCACTGGCCAGCAGCGTTCGCAAAAAGTCAGTCAGAGGCAACACACCCTCTCCGGGCATTTGATGGTGGCAGAAGAAAGTGTATAGCGGCGGCCAGTCTGGGAAGATGCGGCGCTTTAAAAAATCGCTGAAATGAACATTGACCACGCGGCCATCGAGCAGCGCGTACGCTTCCAGCAGGTCGCGGCCGGAAGAGCCAACGTGAGCTGTGTCGAACGTAAGCGGCAGATCATGGCAGTCGGCAAAGGCCCGCAGCCTGCGTATGTCGTGCAAGATGTAGTGGATGTTCGAGTCCCAGAAGATGCCCGCGTTCTCCAGCGAAACCCGCACCGCGGTGGTAGAGCGCTCGTGGAGCAGCGCTTGGACGAACTCTTTCCAAAGGGCGTCTCCTGTCCTGCTGGTCTTGGGCGGATGCAGCACCACGAGATCGCAGTGCACTTGCTCTGCCAGAGAGATCAGCCGTGGCAGGATGCGAACGACGTTGTTGTGACCGGGGTAGGGGACGACCGGGGGATGTACGCTAAGCACGTCAAGGGAATACTCCCGGCCTAGGCGTCGCACGTAAGAAGCGCCGCGCAGCAATACCTCCGGGCCGAGGACCAGTTCCACCCCCTCGAACCCGGCCTCATGGGCCAAGGCGAAGGTGGTCCGCAGAGGGAAGTGATACAGGGTCCCAGTGGAGAGACTGAGCCTCAAGACAAGCTCCCCTGCTCATCCTCACTCTCGCCCTGTGCCGCGTATTCCTCGTCGAGGTAGAGCCGGTGCTGGCGTATGTACTCCTCCACCTGCGGTGGCACTTGATATCGGATGGGCAGTCCGCGTTGCACCCGTTTCTGCAGGTCGGTAGATGATATGGACAGTTCCGGTGTGTCGATCAGCTCCAGGCTGTCCTTGAGGCCAGGCAGTGTCTCTTCCAGCGCCTCCAGGTCGACCTGGTAACCTGCGCGCTCCGCCACCACGATGCGGCAGATCTTGATCAACTCGTCAGGACAACACCAGGTCAGGATGTTCGCCAGGGAGTCCATGCCGATCACAAAGTAGAGTTGTATGTCGGGCCCCAGGTCGGCCTGCAGCTGTTGAATGGTATCTACCGTAAAGGATGGGCCAATTCGCCCTGCTTCAATCAGACACAGCTCAAAATGGGGGTTGTCGGCAACAGCCAGCTCCGTCATGCGCACGCGGTGCTCGAACGATGAGTATGAACCTTGCGGTTTGTGCGGCGGCTGATAGGCTGGTACGAACAGCACCTTGTCCAGACGCAGATAGGCTCGTGCGTCTGCGGCGATGACCAGATGCCCGCAGTGAATGGGGTCAAAGGTACCTCCCAGGACGCCAACCCGTCTCACGCTATTGTCGCTCCCCAAGAATGGATAGATTTCTTGCCCACATCAGACACATGCATGCTGTGCACCTTTTCCACACTACTCCCACTGCAGCTCGTAGTGACCGACAAACACGGCGTCCCCGGGCTGGACGCCCGCTCGCTCCAGCGCTTCCAGCACACCAATAGCCTTTAGGATGCGCTGAAAGCGGGCGATCCCCTCCGGGCTGTTCCAATCAGTCATGGCAGCCGCTCGCTCCACACGGCGCCCGCGAACGCGAAAACGATCGCCTTGCTTGAAGATCTGAAACGCATCCTCGTCCTCTATCGGGCGAAAGACCTTGACCTCCGCAGGAGGGACAACCTCAGCAGGTATCGCCTTCAGGACTTTTGCGACGGCATACAGGAGTTCCCTGATCCCCTCACTCGTCGCTGCCGATATGGCGAACACCGGTAGCTGCCGCGCCTGCATGGCCGCCTGCACAGTTGGCCAGATTTCCCGAGCCTGCGGCAGGTCCATCTTGTTCAGCGCCACAACCTGGGGCTTATCCGCAAGCTGGGAGCTGAAAAGAGACAGCTCCTCGTTGATATCCTCGAACTCCTGAACGGGATCGGGCGCAGCTCCATTCAGGAGATGGATTAACACGCGCGTGCGCTCGATGTGGCGCAAGAACTTGATACCGAGGCCAGCGCCAGCATGCGCGCCCTCGATCAAGCCAGGGATATCGGCCAGCACCAGCGTCTGCTGGTCAAGAGTGGTCACGCCCAGGTTGGGCCTCAGGGTGGTGAACGGATAGTCGGCGATCTTGGGGCGGGCCGCGCTCACCGCCGCCAGCAGCGTGGATTTGCCCGCATTGGGCGCACCAATGATACCCACGTCGGCAATGAGCTTCAGTTCGAGCTTCAGGGAGCGTGTCTCGCCTGGCTCCCCCTTCTCCGCAATACGTGGTGCCTGGTTCGTCGGCGAGGCAAAGGCGGCATTGCCCCTGCCGCCGCGTCCTCCCTGTGCGACCACTACTTGCTGCCCATCCTCAACCAGATCGGCCAGCAGCTCACCGGTCCCGGCGTCGCGCACGATCGTGCCCTGTGGCACCGAGACAAATCGGTCTGCCCCCCGTTTGCCCTGCATGTCCTTGCCCTGTCCGTGAGCGCCAGCCTCAGCGCGGAAGTGCTGCTGTCTTTGAAACTGAATCAGCGTGTTCAGATGGCGGTTGGCAACTAGATACACGTCGCCACCAGCTCCGCCGTTGCCGCCGTTAGGGCCGCCAAAGCGCACGTATTTCTCGCGGCGAAAACTGACACAGCCGTTGCCGCCCTTGCCAGCGCGTACATGGATTGTCGCTTCGTCAAAGAAGCTTGCTTCTTCCATGATCATCCGGTCACCAACACAGAATGCTCCACAGCCAATTGTCTCGCAGATGAACGGGCCGGGGGGCGGCTGTCTCCCCCCATGGCAGTACATAATTGTAGCACACCTAAGTGCCCAGTGCAATTGACTGATCTCCGCTGGGTACACAGCAGGTTTGGGGCGTTGTCAGCGCTCTCACTGTCCTCCCGCGAGCGGCACGCATCATGCGACCTCCCCACTAGGAAGAGACGGCCAAGGTCAAGAGAGATCGCCCGGCGACACTCGCCGCAGCGCCCAATCTGCCGCACCCCCTGTCCACTTTTGCGGCTAACCCGGTGTGTATCTACAATACACCATCGGTGATATTCAGCCCGTGATTCAGCCGCATCTCTTGAGGGGCTGTTTTGGTCAAAGCAACATGTGGTCCTGCG
>JBFEPU010000042.1:0-13735 GCA_041549915.1 Anaerolineae bacterium
GACCGTGACCTCGATACGTACAATGAGCTTCAGCACTACCAGAACTTGCAAGACGTAGATCTCCAGTCCAACTTATGGCGCGATGATGCCGGGCGCACACAAACCGGGCTGTGGATCAACCACTGGCCCGTGGGCTCGGCCGTGCTGTGGGCCCCCTTCTTCCTGGTAGCCCATGCGGCCACTCAGATCCTCAACCTGCTTGGCCGCGGGTTTCCTGCCAACGGCTATTCCCCGCCGTACGTCTGGCTGAGCATGTTCGGCTCTACCGCTTGGGCACTGCTGGGCCTGCTGCTGGTGTACCGCATTGCCAGAGAGATCTACGACGATCGAACGGCCACATTGGCTGCGGCCTCTATCTGGCTGGCTTCCCCATTGGTCTTTTACATGTTCCTGTATCCCACCATGTCCCATGCAAACGATGCCTTCGCCAACGCTGTCTTCGTCTGCATCTGGTACAAGACCAGGCGAGAGCGCGGCCACATGGGGTGGGTGGCTCTGGGATTGAGCGCCGGGCTTGCCGGCCTTGTCCGTACCCAGAATGTCTTGCTGGCAATCTTCCCAAGCCTGGAGTTGGCTGCGGACCTTGTAGGAAAGCTGCGCCTACGGTCCTGGGACGAGGTACGCCACAGCATGATCAAGGCAGCTCTGTTTGTGATTGCCCTGCTCATTGCTTTCACGCCACAGATGCTGGTGTGGAAAGCCGTTTTCGGCTCCTACATCGTGTTGAACCCCATTCAGATCAGCATGGGCCTGGGGTTCGATCTGCGAAGCCCACACTGGTTCAAGGTCCTGTTCTCGTCGAACCGGGGCCTGTTTGTCTGGCACCCTATTCTCTTACCTGCAAGCCTTGGACTCTGGTTCTTGGCCAAACGCGAACGGAGGCTGGCACTGATGCTGCTGGTGGGTTTCCTGCTGCAGCTCTACCTGATCGGCTCATACGACGCCTGGCACAGCTCACCGGCCTTTGGAGCTCGCTATTTCGTGAACATGCTGCCCATGTTCGTCCTAGGCCTGGCGGCACTGACAGACTGGATGCTGCAGCGCGTGTCGTCAACGGCAGTGCTGGTGACCGCAGCGGCGTTTGTCCTGTGGAACTTTTTCTTGATCGTACAGTACTCGCTGCAGCTGGTCCCCCGCTTCGGCCCGGTTGCGCTGTCCCAGATGGTCCAGAACCAATTCGTGGTGGTGCCAAGGTATCTCGGTCGAGTGGTAGGCCTGATGCTCTCCCGACTGTCCTGGTGAGCACATACGTGTCACCTTGCGGACACCGCCGGGCGAGCGAAGCGACAGCGTAGCTCAGAGTTCAAGAGCAGTTACCGACATGCGCATCCTCCACATCTACAAGGATTACTATCCCGTTGTGGGCGGCATGGAGAACCACATCAAGATGCTGTCCGAGGCACTTGTCCAGAGTGGTCACCAGGTGACGGTCCTGGTCACACACCCCACGTCACGGACGCACGTCGAAGAGCTCAACGGAGTGCGTGTCATCAAGGCGGGCCGGCTGGCGACGGTCGCGTCCGCACCGCTGAGTCTGGCCCTACCCGTCATCCTGCGCCGACAACGTCCCGACATCGCCCACTTGCACTTTCCCTATCCCATCGGAGAAGTCTCACAGCTTCTCTTCGGGCGAGCGCACCGCACGATCATCACCTACCACAGTGATGTGGTCCGGCAAAAGGGCTTGCTGAAGCTTTATCGCCCCCTGCTGTGGAAAGCGTTACACAAGGCCGACCGCATCATTGCTACCAGCCCCAACTACATCGATACATCCCCATACCTGAGCCAAATACGGGCGAAATGTACGGTCATACCCCTGGGCTTGGAACTGCAGCGTTTCTTGCATGTCTCTGAAAGCCGGGTAGAGTCCATCCAAAAGGCATACGGTTCACCTTTGTTGCTCTTCGTCGGCAAGCTGCGCTACTACAAGGGCCTGCAATACCTGCTGGCCGCGATGTCTGAGATCCCATGCAAGCTTCTCATTGTCGGCAGCGGGCCGATGGAAGACGAGTGGCGCCAACTTGCCGAGTCACTGGGATTGTCTGACAAGGTTGTGTTCCTCGGCCAGGTGACCGATGAGGATCTGCCGCCGTACTACCACGCGAGCGACATTTTTGTGCTACCAGCGAGCGAACGGAGCGAGGCATTCGGTACGGTGCAAGTCGAGGCAATGGCCAGCGGGCTGCCGGTGGTGTGCACCGAACTGGGAACCGGCACGTCTTTTGTGAACGTGCACGGCCAAACCGGCTTGGTCGTGCCACCCGGCGATCCAGCGGCGCTCGCCGCAGCAATCCGCACACTCCTGGCGAGCGAGGACCGCCGCCGAGCAATGGGACGGCAGGGCCGCCAACGTGCGATCAGCCAGTTCTCGGCGCAAACAATGGTGGACAGGACGATTACACTGTATGAAAAAGTGCTGAGCACTTGATTTTTGAGGCCAAAAACGGTAAGATTGCTCCGATGAGAGTGCTGATCACAGGAGGAGCTGGCTTCATAGGTTCCCACCTGGCGGATCGATTCCTGGCTGAGGGTGCTACGGTCACCGTGCTCGACAACCTGTCCACCGGCCGACGGCGCAACATCGAGCACGGCCTCACTTCCACTCAGTTCGATCTTGTGGAAGGGGACGTCCTGGACAACCGATTGATGGAGCAGCTGGTTCAAGAGCACGATCTGGTGTGCCACCTGGCTGCCGTCGTGGGCGTTGGCCGTGTGCTGGCCGATCCGTTGCGCGCCATCCTGCACAACGTGGGGGGGACAAAGGTCGCCCTCGCTTGTGCTCACAAGTATGGCAGGCGGGTCCTGTTCGCTTCAACGTCTGAGATCTACGGCAAGAGCAGCAACGTGCCGTTCACCGAAGATGATGACCGTGTGCTGGGCTCAACGCACATCACGCGTTGGGCCTACTCAACGGGGAAAGCTCTGGATGAGCACCTGTGCCTTGCCTACCATGCTCAAGGCCTACCCGTATCGATTGTGCGCTATTTCAACTCCTACGGCCCACGCTTGGACCCCAAAGGCTACGGGAGCGTCGTCGGCACATTCGTGGCCCAAGCGATGGCCAACGGGCCAATGACTGTGCACCACGACGGCCAGCAAACCCGTTGTTTCACCTATATTGACGACACCGTGCAGGGCACCGTGCTGGCCGCTACGGCGCCACAAGCACTGGGGCAGGTGTTCAACATAGGCAGTGATACCGAGACCACCATCCTTGGGCTGGCCGAGATCGTTCGGCGGCTGACCGAATCCGGAGCTGAACTCACCTTCGTGCCCCATTGCGATGCGTACGGAGCAGACTTTGAGGACATCCCGCGGCGGGTTCCAGACGTGAGCAAAGCAGAACGGCTGCTGGGGTTTCGGGCACAGGTGCCCTTGGAAGAGGGCTTGCAGAAGACCATTGCCTGGTTCCGGAACTACTCTGCCAACACAAGCGATGACTGAGGGAACAGACTGATGCGAACGAAACTGAGCGCGTTCTGCGATAAGGTGCTCGAGGCTGGTTGGCTCCTGGCGCTGATTGTCGCGCCTTTGTTCTTCAACGTGTACTCGAGCCGCGTTTTTGAGCCTGACAAGCTATCACTGGTTCGTTCGATTGCCTTGGTGATGGTCGCGGCCTGGCTCATCAAGGTGTTGGACGGTGGTGCGTGGGAGCGTAGATCTCCCAGTACAGAGGAGCCAGCTCTGTCAGAACAGGAAAGGGGCCCCACCCTCTGGCAGCGACTTTCCAGTGTGCCGTTGGTCCTGCCCACGATGCTGCTCGTTGCCGCATACCTTGTGAGCACTGTCCTGTCCGTCGTGCCACGCATAAGCCTGTGGGGCTCCTACATGCGTCTGCAGGGCACGTACACCACCTTCTCCTACATTGTGATCTTCTTTCTGATGTTGAACACGATGCGGCGCCAGGAGCAGGTAGACCGTCTATGTAACACGATCATCCTGACCAGCCTGCCTATCTCGCTCTATGGCATCCTCCAACACTATAACCTGGATTCGCTGCCCTGGAGTGGTGACGTAACCTTCCGCGTCGCCGCAAACATGGGCAACTCCATCTTCGTTGCCGCCTATCTGATCATGGCCCTGCCGATCACCTTGACCAAGCTGATTGAGTCGTTCTCCATCCTTCTGGAGGACGAAGAGGGCGCCATCTCGCACGCCCTGCTGGCAGGCTGCTACACCTTCGTGATGAGCGTGCAGGCCATTTGCATCTTCTTCACCCAGAGCCGTGGTCCTTGGTTGGGCCTCTTGGGCGGGCTCTACGTCTTTATGCTCGTGGCGCTCATATCGCTGCGGGGCAGGACCAGTGACCAGAGTGGCTTGAATGCGAGAGATGCACTGCGAGCGCTAGCTTTCGCCATCGTCAGCATACCGGTAGGCATTGTGCCTGCCTATGCGCTGCTGGTTGCCCTGAAACGCGGCCGGCGCTGGTTGTGGCTGGCGTGGGTATTCCACACCCTGCTGATCGCCGTCTTTTTGATCCTTTTCAACCTACCGAGCACGCCGCTTTCTTCTCTTCGCGAATTGCCATACGTCGGCCGCTTGGGCCAGGTCTTTGAGCTCGCATCGGGGACCGGCAAGGTGCGCGTGCTGATCTGGGAGGGAGTTCTCGATCTGATCCAGGGCAGCCCACTGCGCACAATCGTGGGCTACGGACCAGAGACGATGCACGTAGCCTACAACCCGTACTATCCACCTGATCTGGCACACTATGAGGCACGCAATGCCTCGCCGGATCGCTCGCACAATGAGACCTTTGACGCTCTGGTCATTACCGGTGCGATGGGGTTCGTGGTTTACATGTTCCTGTTTGGCAGCATTTTCTACTTCGGTCTGAAGTGGCTCGGCTTCATGGAGACGAAGCTCCAACGCAATCTCTTCTTGCTGCTGAGCATCGCTGGAGCGGCTGTTGGCGTATTCCTGCCCCGACTGGTCGAGGGCACCTTCCGGCTCTCTGGCGTGGGCCTGCCGGTGGGGTTCATCGCTGGCACCTCGCTGTACTTGATGCTGTCGGCAGCACGGTTCGATACGGCAGAGCAAGCCACGGATCCAAAGAAGCAGCTGTTGTTGATTGGGTTGTTCTCAGCGATGGTTGCGCACTTTATTGAGATCCACTTTGGGATTGCGATCGCCTCGACCCGCGTGCATTTCTGGGCTTACGCCGCTGTGTTCGTCCTGCTGGGCCTGAACCTGATCCGAGAAGAGCCTGCCGCAGCGGCAGCGCCCACTGAGCCCGCCCCCCCGCCCACGCGTCCAAAACTGCGCAGCAAGAGAGCACGTCGCCGCGCTCGGAAGAAAGCACGGCAGGCAACTCTTGCCAAAACGCAGGGGGCACGCCCGCATCCCTCCCTAACGGCCAAGCTGCTTACTGGCTCCTTGTTGATGGCACTCATCTTGTTCACCCTGGGATTCGAGTTCGTGTCCAATCCAACGGGAGAGATGGATTCCATGCGCATCATCCAACTCTCGCTGACCACCATGACTGCGCGAGGCAATGCCAGAACCTCCTATGGTACCCTGTGGTTGCTCTTCCTCACCTGGCTGGTCGGAGCGCTTGTGGTATCGGCGGATGTCGAACGCAGCGCATCCTCCCGCCAACAAGCGAGTTGGTGGCTTTCTGCGTTGGGCATCTATGCAGCGGTGACCTCGACGGTTTTTGTGTTTGGCATCGCGATGTACACGTCACTGATCAAACCGGGGGCCGACATCGCCAATACGATCACATTCTACTACGCGGCCGTAGGCTTGCTTGGCCTGTTGCTTGCCCTACCGCTCACAGTGGAGGAACCGCTGCCGCAGGGCCTGCTGCGAACCGCCAATGTGTGGGCCTATCCCATCTTGATCGCTGTAGTCGCTGTTGTTGTCTTTGCCACCAATGTGAGCATCGTCAAGGCCGACATCTACTACAAACAGGGCCTGAAACTTGAAGAGCGCCAGCTTTGGGACAATGCCATTCAACGCTACGACGCCGCCATTTCGGTGGCACCGGACCAAGACTACTACTATCTCTTCCTGGGTCGCGCCATGATGAGCAAAGCTGCGTCGGCGAGCGACTCGGCGGAGAGAGTCCGCTGGTTTGAAGAGAGCTTTCTGACCCTGGATCAAGCCCGCCAGCTTAACCCCCTCAACACAGACCACTATGCCAACCTGGGGCGTCTGCACCGCAACTGGGCTGATGCAGCGGGCAGCGCAGAAGAGCGCGCAGAGAAGCTGAATGTGGCACACAGCTACTATGAGCAGGCCGCTAGCCTGAGCCCCAACAACGCGCAGATATTCAACGAGTGGGCGCTGGTCTACATGTCCAGGGGCGACACGGACGGCGCACTGGAGAAACTCGAGTACTCCCTGTCATTGGATCAGGAGTTTGATTCAACGTACCTGATCCTTGGCAACCTGCATGCCCTGCAGGGCGAGCTCGAGCAAGCCTCGGGCGCCTATGAACAGGCTCTTGCCCTTCATCCCAACAACGCGGAAGCACTCAGCTCACTGGGTTATATCTACTACCAGCAGGGCAACATCACCGATGCCCTGGCCTCCAACCTGGAAGCGATACAGCTCGACCCTTACCTGGCCAAGGCGCACAGCACGCTGGGGCTGATCTATTTCCATATGGGCCAGCTCGAAGAAGCTGTGGAGGAAAACCTCAAGGTGCTGGAAGTTGTCCCCAACGACTTTATCAGCCATCGCAACCTGGTCTTGCTATACCAACAGCTGGGACGCGTTGATGAGGCGCTTGGCCACGCGCAGGCAGCGTTGGAGTTTGCACCCCAAGCCGAGAGGGAATCGCTGCAGGCGCTGATTGATCAGCTGACAGCGGAACTACAGGTGCCCCAGGCACAACAGTAGGAGATAAGGAAGCAAATGGCGCCGTATATGCTGATCCTCGCCAGTGCATTGATCATTGTGGTGGGCAGCATGCCGCTGGTGAAGTGGGCTGCTGCGCGTTGGGGTTTCATGGACGAACCCAGCGCCAGAAAAGTGCATGCACGTCCGACTCCTCGACTCGGTGGTGCTGCCATCTATCTGGGCTGTATTGCCGCTTTGCTGGTCTTCAGTGACCGACTCTATGTCTCGCAGCTGGTCAGTATCTTGGTAGGGGCGACTCTGGTCTCATTTCTTGGCGTCTGGGACGATCGCCAGGGTCTGCGGCCTCTGCTCAAGCTGATCGGCCAAGGGCTAGCCGCCGGCATCCTGATTGCATCCGACATCGAGGTCGGCTTTCTACACAACCCAGTGCTAAATCTCGCCGCCACTTTGCTCTGGGTGGTGGGCATAACCAATGCGCTCAACTTGCTCGACAATATGGATGGTTTGTCGGGGGGCGTAGCTACAGTGGCCTCGATTTTCTTCTTCCTGCTGGCTGTCATGAGTGGACAATACCTGGTCGGCAGCCTGGCGGCAGCACTCCTCGGTGCCTGCCTGGGATTCCTCTACTATAACCTGAACCCGGCCAGCATCTTCATGGGCGACACTGGCAGTCTGTTCATCGGGTTTGTGCTTGCGGCGCTGGGCATCAAACTGCGCTTCCCTGACAACGTTGACTTTGTGACGTGGATGATCCCGCTCGTTGTGCTGGGGCTGCCCATCTTCGACACGGCTCTGGTGGTGATTTCGCGCTTGCGCCGCGGACGCAACCCCTTGACCACACCAGGCAAGGATCACGTCTCACACCGCCTGGTGGCGATGGGGGCAACTCAGCGTGAGGCTGTGCTTCTGCTGTACCTTGCCGGTTGTGCCTTGGGTGTGGTAGCCATGTTCCTCACGCAGGCCAGTGTGGTCGAAGGCTACTTCGTCGGCGGACTGCTGATCATCTCCGCCCTGTATGCCCTATGGCGCTTGGAGCAGGTGGAGCTCGAAGCCTAGGGACCAACCGGAAGCTTATTCCAGACAAAGGGCTCAGATCCCTGTGACGCTCGCGGGACGCATCGAAGACAAGTCCGCTCAAATCTGTGTGCTCGGCCTGGGCTACGTGGGGCTGCCACTGGCCGTGGGCTTTGCTGACGCTGGATACAAGGTCACGGGCCTCGACATCGACGAGGCCAGGGTTAGGGCCGTCCGCGAGGGACAGAGCTACATCCTGGATGTCCCGGACCACGACATCCGCAGGCTTGTGCAGGCAGGACAACTCTCGGCCAGCAGCGACTATGACGTCGTGACGGCCATGGATGTCATTTTCATCTGCGTACCCACACCGTTCGATGCGATGAAAGCCCCGGATCTATCTGCCATCGTGGCTGCCTCGACAGGTATTGCGCAGCGACTTCAGTCAGGGCAGCTCATCATCCTGCAGAGCACAACCTACCCTGGCACTACTGAGGACCAAGTGCTTCCCCTGCTGGAGCAAAGCGGACTGCGGGCCGGTCATGATTTCCACCTTGCCTTCTCCCCCGAGCGCATCAATCCAGGAGACAGGGAGCATCATGTCGGCAACCTGCCCAAGGTGGTTGGCGGGCTCACACCGCAATGCGCCGAACTGGCTCGTCAACTGCTCCAGCAGCTGTCTCCAGAAGTCTACGTTGTGTCTTCACCACGCGCGGCCGAGATGTCCAAGCTCCTGGAGAACATTTTCCGCAGCGTGAACATCGCCCTGGTCAACGAGCTGGCCCTGCTGTCGGAACGGATGGGCATTGACATCTGGGAGGTCATTCAGGCAGCTGCCAGCAAGCCCTTTGGTTTCATGCCTTTCTACCCGGGTCCGGGAACCGGCGGACACTGCATACCCGTAGATCCCTACTACCTGTCGTGGAAGGCTCGCGAGTACGATTTCTACACCAAGTTCATCGAATTGGCCGCTGAGGTCAATCAGAGCATGCCCTACCATGTGGTGGAACTCATCGGTGCCGGCCTCAATCGCCACGGCAAGGTGCTGCGTGGCGCCAAGGTTCTGATCTTGGGAATCGCGTTCAAGGAAGACGTCGACGACGCCCGGAACTCTCCAGCTGAGCGTATCATCGAGTTGCTGCTTGAGCGCGGAGCTGTCGTCCAGTACAACGATCCATACGTACCGCGTTGCCACATCCATCGCAGCGTGTTTTATCAGGAGGACATAGAACTCACTTCCCTGCCCCTCACTGAGAATCTTGTGGTGGAGACCGACTGCGCAGTGATTGTGGCCGCTCACAGCTGCTACGACCTTGCCTGGATCACAGACCGCTGTCCTCTGCTGGTGGACACGCGGAATGCCACGCAGGGCATCAAGGGCGCCCGTGCTGACATTGTGCGGCTCGGTGCGCCGTGGGGAACCCCTTTTCACCCGCCGGGCTGATCCACGCAAGGTGGGGCAGGACTGATTCTTGCCGAAACGCACTGGAAGCTGCGCTCCCCACCTCACGAGCCGTCTGGGAGCGTTTGGATGGCAAGCCCTGTGGCACCTGTACAGAGAACCGCGACAGCCCACCTGTCGCCGTGCAATCTCGGAGTGAAGCTGGACATGGCTAGCAAAGGAGTTGTTCCGCCATCGCAGCAGAGAGCGGAGCGGGGGCAGCCGGAACAAGACGTACCCTTACCCGCTGCTAAGGAACGTGGTGCCGGGCCACCCGTCGTGTGGCGCTTGGCCGCCCTGTTCGTCGCCCTCGGCATCACGTTTCTTGTCTTCTTGTTCCGTGACAGAGCAGCGCAATTCGCCTCCTATGGCTACCTTGGGCTCTTTATCGTCAGTGCTATCGGCAACGCGACGGTTCTGCTGCCAGTGCCCAGCTTGGCCGCCACCTTTGTGGCGGGCGGGATCTTCAACCCCATGCTGGCGGGCATCATATCGGGTGCAGGCATGGCCCTCGGTGAACTCAGCGGCTACCTGGCTGGCTACGGCGGTACGGCATTCATCGAAACGCTGCAGTGGGATCGATTTCAGCAGGCGCAGAGCTGGATGCGACGCCATGGGTTCCTCACCATCTTTGCGCTGTCCGCCATACCCAACCCGCTCTTCGACCTGGCCGGCATTGCCGCTGGCGTATCGCACTTTTCCATCGGGCGCTTTCTGATCGCGTGTTTCCTGGGCAAAGCGGTGAAGGGTCTGGCCTTTGCGCTGGTGGGAGCACAGTCCATACCGTGGCTTGGTCAGTTTATGTAGTGGCACTACCCAGCCGCAACACCAGCTCGTTTCCAAAGGAGGAGCGATGAAACTCGACTACCAGAAAACCTTCCTGCTCGGTTTTGGCTTTTTCGGCATCAGCCTCATCTGGTCGGTATACAACTCGTACGTTCCGATATTCCTGCGCGAATACAACCTCCCCCTTTCGCTGGTCGGATTGGTGATGACCTTTGATAACATTGCGGGTATCACCATACAGCCCTATGTGGGGTTTCTCAGCGACCGGACGCGGACGCGCTTCGGCAGACGTATGCCCTACTTGATGGTGGGTGCCCCCATCGCGGCCTTGTTCTTCGCCTTGATCCCTGTGTTGCACCTCAGCGTGCGCATCTTCGGCTTGCTGATGGCCACGATCATCATCATGAATATCGCCATGGCGGTCTTCCGCACGCCGACGGTAGCCCTGATGCCTGACATCATCCCGTCTCCGTTGCGCAGCAAAGCCAATGGCATCATCAACCTGATGGGAGGACTGGGCACCACGCTGGCCTTTCTGGGCGGTGCATTCCTCTATCGCGCCGACCGAGGACTGCCATTCTACCTTGGCGCAATCCTGATGCTGGCCGCTGTAGCCATTGTTGTGCTGGTCATTCGTGAACCACGGGAGTATGAGGAGGACGCAAAGGGGCAAGTAGGCGTTGTGTCAACGATCCGGGAGATTTTCAGCAGCCAGGAAAGGAGCGCCCTCTTTATCCTGCTGGCCATCTTCGCCTGGTTCCTCGGCTATAATGCGATAGAAACCTTCTGGACCACCTACGGGAAAGAGTTCTTGGGTATCGCAGAAAGCACCGCTGCGGCAATGCTCACCTACGTTTCTGCCGCCTTCCTGATCTTTGCACTGCCGGCGGGCTTTGTCGCGACGCGCTTTGGCAGACGCCGCACCATATTGGCCGGACTGACCGCGTTGCTTGTCTTTGTCCTGGGAGGCTACTTCACAACGAACATGACCTACTTGACGGTGATGCTAATCATTGCCGGCATCGCCTGGGCCCTGATCAACATCAACTCGTTTCCCATGGTCTCAGACGTTGCACCAGCAGGCAAGATCGGCTCGTACACAGGGTTGTACTACTTCTCTTCCATGCTGGCAGCTATCGTGTCCCCGCCGGTCGCCGGCGGCCTCATGGATTTGCTGGGCCACCGCGTCATGTTCCTGTTCTCCGCTCTTTCCATGCTTCTGGCGATGGTCTGCATGCTGCAAGTGAAACGGGGCGAGGCGCAGGGAACAACGTGACGCAGCTGGACACAGGACGCCGGTCGCCCGGCAGAGATCAGGCGGCTTGAGGTTTCGGCCAAACGGCGCTATCCGAAACCAAAAAGAGCGTCGCTGCGTCTCTAGGAATAGGGGGAGGCGATCACATGGTATGGGCAGCCTTGGGGAGGAAAAGATGAGTTCTGGGATTCTAGGTACGCGAGCCACCCTAATTGCAGACATCAACCTGATCCTGCAGATCGTATTGCTGGCAATCCTGAGCATCGGCGCCTTCCAGGCCAGGAGGGGCCAGGTCAATAGCCATCACAACCTCATGACGACTGCGGTGATCCTCAATGCCGTGGCGATCGTCGCCATCATGAACCCGTCATTCTTCCGAGCCCTGCCTTATTCGTTGCGCAACCCCGGGGCCCTCGGGCCAACTGTCATGTGGCCGCATATCACAATCGGCGCTCTCGCTGAGCTCATGGGCGCCTACCTCGTCATTCGCCTCAAGCTGGACCCCGAAAGAGCCTCGACGCTTGGGAGCCTGAAGTGGGTCATGGTGATCACGCTCCTGCTGTGGGTGCTGGCACTGATGGGAGGCATCATAGTATACTTCGTGTGGCACGTGCGCTGAGACAATCGACTCGATACAGTCCGTTTCGCGAGCATCGCCTGGCCCAATCGTGGACATGAGGGGGTGCTCGTTTGACGTTCGTGAAACGTGACGACCAGCGTGGCAGTGGCCGCCAAGCAGAGATCGATACGGAAGTGAGGAACGAGCTGGTAGCATGACTCGATGGGGCACAGCATGCCAATGTGTTCTACAGCTGTAGGACGGCCTCTTCAGAGGCAATGGGGAAGGGTTGGCCAGCGCCTGGCGCCTGAAGGGCTTGTGTAGCAGCGGGTGGCTATTGCACTTGCTGTGCGGAGCGTAGAGCACGGGTGTGGAACAGGCGACTTGCCCAGTCGTCCGTCCACACCTGCAGTTACTTCTTGACTTCCCCTAACACAGGGCGAAACTTGTAGCCGTATACAATCATGCCGTTCTCGCCCTCTTCTCTGATCCTGCGGGTAACCATCTCCACGGGCATACCGATGTGCACGTCCTCAGCATCCACGTCGGTGAGCTGCGCGGTCACCAAGGGACCTTCATCCAGCTCAATCAGCGCTAGGGTGTAGGGTTGGTATTCTGTGTAGCCTTCCGGGGCATCGTAGACGGTGGAAAAGGAGTACACCTGCCCCGTACCACGAAAGGGTGCACATCCTGTCCTGTCTCTGTACAGTGCGGACACACGTCACGCGGCGGGAAGATCGCAGTGCCGCAGGCGCGGCATGTCTCACCGATCAGTGCGTAGCGTGTCCTTTCCGTTCTCCAGTACCTTGGTATGTTCATGGACTGAACCTCCTTACGGGTTGACTGTAGTCTGTCATCCCTCGGCCTTCCTCAGGATGATGTGTGATCTGTGCTTCTATGCTGCCAAGATGTGTGTAATCGCCGTAGCGCCGCTGCCGCCGAGGCTCTGCGCCATGCCAAGATGGCAGTCGACTTGGTTCGCACCAGCCTCACCCCGCAACTGCGTGACCAGCTCCACCATTTGATAGACGCCCGTTGCACCTATGGGGTGCCCACGCGCCTTCAGGCCGCCCATGGTGGAGATAGGGATGCGTCCCTGCAGTGCAATCTCGCCTTTCTGAGCCAAACCGGTGCCCTGGCCTCGCTCGCTGAAGCCACAGGCTTCCAGTGACAGCGCGGCCAGCACCGTGAAGGCGTCGTGCAGTTCAAAGAGGTCGATCTCAGCAGGTCCCACTCCAGCCTGCAGGTAGGCTCCCTGTGCCGATAGATAGGCGGCCTCCAGAAACAGTGGATCGGTTCGGCTATGAAGCGCCACGCGATCCGTAGCCACCGCCGAGGCCTTGATCTCCACCGGCTTCACATCGAACTCGCTTGCCCGCTCGCTCGGGCACAAAACGAGTGCAGCTGCACCGTCACACAACGGTGCGGCATCGAACATGCTGATCGGATCGGCCACCATGCCTGCCTTGGCGTATGCCTCGGCGGAGATTGGCCGGCGGAACATTGCATGTGAGTTGTTCGCACCGTTGGCGTGGGCATTGACTGCAAACGGTGCAAAGTCCTCGCGCTGCACGCCAAACTCGTGCATGTAGCGCCGCATCAGCAGCCCAGCAACCGCTGGCATTGACAGGCCCTGCGACGCTTCGTACTCGGCGTCCAGCCCCGAGCTCCAGGCGGCGGCGGCCACCTCCGCGTCCGCGTCGGTCGACTTTTCCATGCCGCACACCAGCACCAAATCCCGCGCGCCGCTGGCGACAGCCAGGTAACCCATGCGCACCGCGGCAGCGCCAGACGCACCGGCAGCCTCCGCCTTCATTGCCTCAATGTTGCCCAAACCTGCCCAGTCAGCGAGCAATGTGCCCAAGTGCTGCTGGGC
>JBFEPU010000043.1:0-13660 GCA_041549915.1 Anaerolineae bacterium
CCACGACCACGAGCGCTCGCTGGATGTGGTGACTGCCGAGCGTGTCTGGATGTCTGTCCCATTCTGCGCAAAGCCTCAGATTATCGCGAAGCCTGTCGCCGGCGACTAGATGCACTTGGCCTCGAAGATGAGGTGTGTGGCATCTGTGTCCGCGTCTGTTGGGACCGCGTGCGACCCTGAGTCAGGTGGCACCACGATTCCCTGTCTGTCTGTGTCCCCCTCGCCACGCCCACGCAGCTGCCTCGTCGAAGGAGGGCCGCCGGCATAGGAAGGCTCTCGCCCGGTCGTAGACAGGCATCTGTGCATGGATGGTGTCTCATTGCTCGCGTGGGGCTGGCGAGTGTCTCCATAGAGCTGGGTCTGTGAGGCCGCTGGTGGGAGTGGGCATGACGATAATGCCCTGCGGGCCGACGGCGCGGCGGAGGGCAGCGATCAGCGCTGTTGGCCCGCCGTCCGCCCGGCCGACCGCTTTGAGCGACGTGTACATGATGACGACCGCCCTTCGCGGCAGGCCCAGCTCGACCAAATCGCGGGCAAGACTTTTCGAGGTTCCAACTGCCATACTCTTCTCGTCGTCCTACGCCGCCAGACCTGCTCCCTCGTGCACGTGCCGTGGTGAGCAGTGCCGAGCAACCCCGGAGACGTCAGGTTCAAGGTAGCAGATTGCGGCAGTTTCGGGGAGGGGCGCCAACGCCGCGCTGATTCATACTGCGCCGAATCGGTATTTGAGGAGCGTCCAAAGTGCGGGCAGACCATCTTTCCAGGCGCTGAGTTTCTTTTCCTCGCGCGCCGAGTACCAGATGGGTACCTCGTGGATGACATAGCCACGCCGCAACAGTTTGCCGGTGATCTCCGGCTCGATCTGGAAGCGGGTGGCCTGCAGGTTCAGGCTCAGCATGAGCTCGCGCGGCATCAGCTTGTAGCAAGTCTCCATGTCGGAGAGGTTCGATCCGTACAGGATATTGGTGGCAACAGTAAGGAACTGGTTGCCCAAGCGGAAAAGGACTTTCTGGCTATCAAGGTCTCGAACGCCATAGACGACCTGTGCCTCGCCGCTGACTATCGGATCCAGCAGCTTTGGGTAGTCGTTTGGATCGTATTCCAGATCGGCATCCTGGATGATGACGAGGTCACCGGTGGCCTTGCCAAGAGCTGTGCGAATGCCCGCACCCTTACCCTGGTTGGTGTCGTGCCGGTGTACCTGAATCTGCATATCGTGAATGCCACTCAGGACCTGCCAGGTATTGTCCGTGGAGCAGTCGTCTACCACCACGATTTCCTTTTCGCACGGCACAGCGAGCACCTTCTCCAACAACTCGCGGACGCTATCCTGCTCATTGAACACCGGAATCAGTACAGATAGCTTCATGTCACTCCCGAATCACCAGCATTCTGCTCCGACCAGGCGACAGGGCTCGCTCGCCCAGGGCAGGCAATTCTAGTTCAAAGCGCCTGCCTTGTCAAAGGACGCGGATGGGTCGACAATGCATTGTCAAGTTATTGCGCTTGCGGTATAATTGTCGCAGGAGGTGCCTGTGACCAACCGCGAGGTTGCCGATTTGCTGCGGCTGATTGGCGACATGCTGGAGATCAAGGGCGAGATTATCTACAAATCACTTGCCTATCGGAAGGCTGCGGACAACATCGAGGCACTTGGTGTTGATGTCAAGGAGGTCTGGCAGCAAGGCAAGTTGCGTGAGATCCCAGGCGTCGGCAAGGCACTGGAGGAGAAGCTCAGCGAGCTTCTCAGCACCGGCCGTCTGAGCTACTTCGAGGACCTGCAGGAACAAGTTCCAGTCGGCGCGGTCAGCCTGCTCAGAATCCCCGATGTGGGCCCCAAGACAGCCAAGCTGCTCTGGGAGCGGCTGGGGGCGCTCAGTGTGGCGGATGTGGAGCGCGCAGCACGCGAAGGCAGGCTGCGTGATCTGCCTGGTATGGGTGCACGTTCGGAGCAACGTGTCCTGGAAGGAATCGAGTCACTCTACCGTCGTACCACACGCATACCTCTGGGCATTGCCTGGCCGGTGGCAAAAGAGCTGGTGGCGTCTCTACGTCGGCAGCTGGGCGTAGAGACGGTGGAACCAGTAGGCAGCCTGCGACGTATGAAGGATACCGTCGGCGACATTGACCTGCTCGCTGCGTACGAAGAACCAGCCACAGTGACGGATGCCTTTGTCGCGCTTGCACAGGTCGCCGAAGTTGTGTCGCACGGGCCCACCCGAGCCACCGTCATACTGCACAACGGGCTGCAAGTAGACCTGCGTGCCCTCGAGCCGGCGCGCTATGGTTCTCTCCTGCAGTATTTCACCGGCAGCAAGGACCACAACGTGGCTGTGCGGACGCTGGCGCAGAAGAAGGGGCTCAGCCTCAGCGAGTATGGCTTCAAGCGCGGGGATCAAGAGATACTCTGTGCGGCTGAAGAAGAGGTCTATCGTGCCCTCGATCTGCCGTGGATTCCCCCTGAGCTGCGCGAGGACCATGGCGAGTTGCGGGCCGCACAAGAAGGCAAGCTGCCGGAGCTTGTGCAACGCAGCGATATCCGCGGTGACCTGCACGTGCACACCAATTGGAGCGACGCGGTTGCAACCATTTCTGAGATGGCGGGTGCAGCGCAGAGACTTGGCTACGAATACCTGGTCATTTCCGACCACACCCATGGTCTGGGAGTGGCCAACGGCCTAGATGTGGACAGGCTGAGACAGCAGCGTGCGGAGATCGAAGAACTGAACCAGCGGCTCGCCGGCCTGCGTCTGCTCCACGGGGCTGAAGTGGAAATCCGGGGAGATGGTGCTCTGGATTACCCAGATGAGGTTCTACAGGAGATCGATGTCGTGATCGCTTCGGTGCACAGCGGTCTGCGCCAGGACAGGGAGACAATCACCCATCGCATCGTCCGAGCTATGCGCAGTCCTTTTGTCGACGTGATCGGGCATCCTTCAGGTCGTCTCTTGGGCCAGCGCGAGGCGACAAGCGCCGACCTCGGTCTGGTGTTGCAGGTTGCGGCAGAATCGGGTACGCTACTTGAGGTCAACGCCAGTCCCAACCGTCTCGATCTTGACGATGTGCACATTCGTCGCGCTATCCAACTCGGGGCCGAATTGTGCATCAACAGTGATGCACATAGCATCGAGGGACTGGACGCGATGGAGTACGGTGTGGCCACCGCCCGGCGAGGCTGGGCCCAGGCACAGCACATCGCCAACGCGTGGCCATTGCCAAAGCTTCTCGACCGGCTGGCGAGGAAACGAGCAGCTGCCGAGCCATAATGCCAAGCGTTCCACAACACACGGAGGGTAAGCGCCCATGTCACCCGATGCCACCCGCGCCGGCCAACGGCACGATGACCCGTCCACGACTTCGCATGGCACAGAAAGAGAGGCAAAGCCTACCTCACGGATAGGTTCACTGACCTTGCCCGCCTGGCAAATGCTCTTGGCTCTGGGACTCATCCTCGTCGCGCTTGCAGGACTGTGCCAGGTCAGCGGCCTGTCCGAGAGGTTTAGGACGCTGCCGGCACCCACAGGGACGCCGACAGCGTCGCCAACTCTCACCCAAGTTCCGACTGTAACGCCAACTGCTACGTTGCAGCCCACCGCCACAGCTACTCCGGTGCCGATCGTAATGACCGGGGGCGAGGCGACGGTCAGTGGTACCGGAGCATCGCAACTGCGCCTTCGTTCGGCCCCAGGTCTAGATCAGGAGACACTGGGCACGCTCGAGGATGGGACACACCTGATCGTGCTGGAAGGGCCCGAGTCAGTGGATGGCCACGAGTGGTGGAAAGTGCGAGCCGACGACGGTCGCCAGGGATGGGCTGCAGGTGACTGGCTTGTTCCCGTCGTTCCCTAGTGTTGGTACCGAATCAGGCTATGAACCCGTCCTTTTGGCTGCGAGGGTGATGTGGGTTCACTCTCGGCGGGTTGCGGGGCGATGACCTGAGTCTGTACGGCACAGGAGGAGGGTGTTCCAATGCACAGGAGCCTTTCACTGCGGCGTATGTTTCTGGTTGCGGTCGCATGGATCGTCACCGGTTGCGCCCTGATGGAGAAGGTTCAGGACCTCGTGCGCTCTCCTACCGCGACCCCATCGGTAATACGTACTCAAGGGCACATTTGCGACGCGATGACCGGTCTGCCAGTGTCAGGGGCCCAGCTGCGTGCCGGGACAGCCACTGCACTCACAGATGTGGTGGGAGAGTTCTCCATTCAGTCCTTCGCCGGGGAATGGATCCAGGTCACCGCGCCCCGCTACGAGACTGCGCAGATCTTGCCGCGCCCCTCCTTTCCAGTGGTAGTTGATCTTGTGCCTGACCCAGCGGGGACTTTTGATATCATCTACGATTACGAGAAACGACACGAGTTTGGAACGCAGTATGATCTGCTACATCCTGACGCACAGGCACTGTTCACCCGTGAGCAGTACATCCGCTACATGGAGCAGAATCGGCCCTATGACGTTGTCGATTTCTCCGTCGGCGAACCGGGTGCGCCGACGTCTGGCGCGGTGTTGGGCAAGGTGTACATGCAGGTGGTACAGGTGCCAGTGCAAGCCACGGTCCGCGTGGCAGGACAACCGAAGCGCCGAGCCTGGATTGGCTATGCGGTGAAAGCAGATGGCCTCTGGCGCTGGTTTCGCGGACCTCTCGTGTGGACAACGCCGACACCAGTGCTCACACTCACCGCGTCGCCAACATTGACTCATACTCCCTGGCCTGCAGCTACCCCTACCGTGCAGCCCACAGACACGCCCTATCCCACTGCCACTTCCAGTCCTACACAGTTGGGTCCGCCGTCGGCCACAGTCACTCCGGCGAGATCAGAACGCATCCTCTTCACCAGTGACCGCGACGGCAATCGTGAAGTGTATGTCATGAATGGCGATGGCACTGGCTTGCAGAATCTGACGCAGCATCCTGCTCAGGATGGCGGTGCCAGTTGGGCTCCTCTCCGCGATCGTCTGGCCTTTGTGTCGGATCGCGATGGCAGCAGCGACATCTTTGTGATGAGTGCTGACGGCAGCGGCGTGACTCGACTCACTTCCAGCCCATCCGATCAGATCCATCCCGCCTGGTCACCCAATGGGGCGCTCATTGCCTACGTTTCCAACGAGGATGGTGACTGGGAGATCTTTGTGATGAGCGCCAACGGAACCGAAGTGCTCCAGGCCACGCGCAACGATGCCTGGGATAGCTACCCCACGTGGAGCCCGGACAGCGCCAAGCTGGCCTTCACTTCTGATCGTGACGGCAACTATGAATTATACCTCCTCGACCTCGCGACCCTTACCGAGACTCGCCTGAGCAATCACCCTGCGTCAGATGCGTTCCCTGCTTGGTCGCCGGGCGGCGACGAGATCGCCTTCACGTCGGGCCGGGACGGACAACTGGATCTGTATCTTATTGAGTTGGCCGCCGAGCCCCAGCATGTGGTGCGGTTGAGCTATACCGTTGCTGGCACAGCAGCCAATCGCTATCCAAGTTGGTCAGTCGATGGGTTGTGGCTGGCGTTCACTTCCTGGCGCGACGGCAATGCTGAAATCTACACCATGCGTCGCGGAGGCTGGGGACTGCGCAACTTGACGAATCACCCTGCTGATGATGAGGCCCCTGCCTGGGGGGATTAGAAAGGGAGGTGGTGGCCACCTGCTGGAGAACATAAGGAACATCGCGAACGAACGGACGGCGCCACGGGAGTTCTACTACATGAGGGAGGTGGAATGATGACATGCCGGAAACGTCTCGAGAAGCTGTTTCGCGAAGAAGGGGTCAAGTTCAGCGTCTCGAAGCATGCCGAAGTGTACAGTGCGCAGCGGGTGGCGGGTGCCCTCCATATTCCCGGCGAGCAACTGGCCAAGGTGGTGATGGTCAAAGCCAATGGGGAGATGACAATGTTGGTGCTGCCTGCGCCCTATAGGCTTGACTTCAAGAAGGTCAAAAAGGCACTAAAGACGAAGGATGTTCAGCTGGCCACCGAGGAAGAGTTCGCCACTCACTTCCCAGACTGCGAGGTTGGAGCGATGCCGCCCTTTGGCAGACTCTACAACCTTGAAGTCTATGTTGACCGTGCTCTCACCACCCAGCCGGAGATCGCGTTTCCCGCCGGATCACATCGCGAGATCATGCAAGTGGCCTATGCCGACTTTGAGAGACTGGGAGAGCCGGCAGTGGCCGACTTGAGTTCCGGCTAGCCTTGCGGCGAACCCGAGCCAGCGCACGGAGAAGCACGTAACTAGTAGAACATCTGGGCCAAAGCGCAGAGATCTTCGTCGACTTCCCGCTTCCTGTTGGCAACTTCCTGCAGAGGAACATCGACGACCCTGCTACCCCGCAAGGCGGCCATGTATCCGAACTTGCCTTCCTTGATTAGGTCGGCTGCGCGGACGCCCAGGCGCGTGGCCAGGACGCGGTCAAAGACTGTGGGCGAACCGCCGCGCTGTACATGGCCCAGCACCACGAAGCGAGTCTCAAACCCTGTGCGCTCTTCAAGCACCGTGGCCAGAGTTGAGGCCAGACCGCGGCGATCGAGACGAATGTGTCCAAATTCGTCGGTCTGCCTTGCTGCTTCCTCCTCATCGGCTCGCACGTCGCTGATCTTGGCCGCCTCAGCGACGACCACAATGCTAAACTTCTTGCCCCTTTCCCAGCGATGCTGGATGTGCTCGCTCAGCTCATCGATTGTGGCAGGCTTCTCCGGTATCAAAATGTAGTCGGCACCGCCAGCCAGACCGCCCATCACCGCGACCCAGCCCGTGTAGCGTCCCATCACTTCAACGATGATAATGCGATGGTGCGACTCTGCCGTGGTGTGTAGCTTGTCCAGCGCATCAGCGACTGTGGTCACCGCTGTGTTGAAACCGATGCAGTGGTCCGTACCGTACACGTCGTTGTCCATCGTCTTGGGGATGCCTACGGCAGGCACACCTTGCTTCACAAGTTCCGCGCACACGCCCAGCGTATCGTCGCCCCCAATCGCCACGATCGCATCAAGGCCAAACTTCCTGACATGAGCCACGGATTGCTCCATGTCTTCTGGTCGCTTGGTTATGTTCGTGCGCGAAGAGCCCAGGATGGTTCCCCCTTTGTGCAGGATGCCGGAGACCTCCTTGCCGCTCAATGGGGCAATGATACCATCGCGCAGCCCCTTCCAGCCGTCGTAGATCCCATAGACCTCCCAGCCGTAGTCGAAGGCGCGTCTGGCGACAGCGCGAATCGCTGCATTCAGACCAGGCACATCACCTCCGCCGGTCAAGATACCAATTCGCATTTGATCCTGTCCTCCCATGATTGCTTTGCCTGACGTCCCGTTGAACACAAAACGCGGGGCTGCAGTGATAGCCCCGGCGACGCTGCCATATCTGAGACAGGATGCCGAAGGTGGGATTCGAACCCACACAGGGTTTACCCCCAGCGGTTTTTGAGACCGCCGCGTATACCGTTCCGCCACTTCGGCTCATGGCAAGTATAGGTTAATCAAGGTGGATAGTCAAGTGAACGTCTGTTCCTAATGACCTTTGACGGGCAATTCGTCTTGGACTGCGATCACAGCGCCTCCGTTCTCCCCGCTGCCTCATTTGGAGGGCCGTGAAGAATGCCCGTCTGCCTGTGAAGAAGACCCTCACCAGGGCGGGACAGTTGCAGCTGTCGCCGGCGCTCGCCGTGACCGACACAAACTGAGAGGTCGCCTCGGTGAACCCAAGAGCCTTGGACCTCCGCCAGCTTGTCGTGAGAGTGTCGTCAGGCTATAATCTGCTGGCAATCACATTCGGAGTACGAGCAAGCAATGGATGAGCATGCCCTCGTCGCTGCGGCACGCCGTGGCGACACCCAGGCTTTCAACAAGCTCATACTGACCTACCAGACACTGGCATACAACGTGGCTTATCGCACGCTGCATGACCCCGAAGCAGCTGCAGATGCCACACAGCAAGCTTTCATCTCTGCCTTTCGCGCTCTCCCCAAGTTCCGAGGTGGTTCCTTCAAGGCGTGGCTGCTGCGCATCGTCACCAACGCTTGCTACGATCAGCTGCGCCGGGCAAAGCGGCGACCCGCGTCCTCCTTGGATGACATGCTCGTCGATCCAGATCACAGTTCGTTGCTGACGGACGACACGGAATCACCAGAAGAACGTGCAGAACGCCAGGATCTCGGATTCGCCATCCAGAGGGGTCTGGATGAGTTGCCCCCTGACCAACGGCTAACCGTGGTTCTCTCTGACATCCAGGGTTTCAGCTATCAGGAGATTGCCGAGGTCACTGGTGTATCGCTCGGTACCGTGAAGTCGCGTCTCAGTCGGGGTCGTGCGCGGCTGAGAGATTGTCTGCAGCGCGAGGAGGAACTTTTGCCCAGACGCTATCGTCCTATACACAGGTGAGGGCGGAACACGCCATGTTGGACTCTTTGAGGGGATCGTGGACAACTGAACATCGACGCTGCCAGGAAGACTTGTCTGCCTTTCTGGACGGCCAGCTGACACCACGAGACCGTGCGCGCGTGCAGAGGCATCTGAAGGAATGCGCAGATTGTCGCGCCGATCTGGATGCTTTGCGTCATACGGTGTCCTTGCTTCGTGCTGTCCCTGTGCTGAAGCCTCCGCGTTCCTTTGTCCTGCCGGTCACGGAGGTAAAGCGCCAGAGGCAAGCCCGGCGCCAGCGCCTGGCATACGTCTATCTGCAGGCGGCCACCGCTGTAGCTACCGTGCTGCTGGTTCTAGTGGTCTCAGGTGATGCTGTCTTGCGCTACGCACCAGCACAGCCTGGGGCGCGTCTTTCCGAGGCGCCTCCGCCAGCAACGGCCGTTGTGCTGGAGTCGGCACCGGTGGCTGGGGACAGCGCACTTCCGGAGCCGGCGCCACAGACGACACAGGAGCCACCGGCTCCAATTGCAGCACCCACTGCGCAGCCACTGGCTGCTGAGGCGGCAACGGAGGCGCTGCCAGCTCCTGAGCAGTCGCCACAAGCACTTGCCCTTGAGGTGGGCGCGGAAGCGGCCGATGCAGGCACAGCAACTGGCACCGAGATCGTGCCGCCGCAGGCGGAGGGGACATCTCCTGTCAAGGCCAAGCCGTCGCAGACCTTCGTCCGAGCAGCACCGCCGCCCGTTTCCCCGACTCCCCAGCAGGAGAGTACAGCCAGGGAAGCAGCGCAGACTGCTGTGCCCACGACCACGCCTCTGCCCTCTCCATCGAACACGCCTGTGCCGCCCACCGCGACACCCATACCCAGTCCAACCAACACACCGGTCCCTCCGACGGTAGAACCATCGCCCACAAGCCCTGTCGCGCAGTCGGTGCCCGCTGCAGATTTGGCGTCGCCAGGGCCAGCGCCGGGATTGTGGGCACGGTTGGAGGGTTTGCGTCCCATCTTGCCTCGCGTTGAAGCAGTCCTGGCTCTTGCCGTCGCCCTGCTGCTGCCGGCCACGCTCTGGCTGCGCAGGAGGCAGCGCCGCTTGTAAAGAGCTCGTCCGTTCACAGGGGAGCATCGGCAGAGCCATGCCAGGCCATCTGTGGCCGGCATGGCTCTTGCGTTGTCTGGCCAGCACCTGTCTGAGCCCGCTTTGCCTATCCCAGAACTCAGCTGAGGCGGCTCCTCGCGCAGCACCCTGCGCAAGCATGGGCACGCCGCCGGGTTGCCGCGCGTGGGAGCCCGGCCCGCTGTCTTCGGATAGGTACCTAGTCTCCCTTTGTGCCAAGATGCCAGTCCGACTATAATGTAGGTATGGTCTTCAGACGCTCGAACAAACTGGAGAACAGCCTGACCAACACGCGCCACTCGTTCTTTGACCGTATTGGCAGTCTGCTGGCTCGCAGTGACATAACAGATGAGACTTGGGAGGAGCTGGAAGCCCTGCTCATCCAGTCCGACGTGGGCGTCGATACTACCGTGGACTTGGTGGATGCTCTACGCGATCGGGTATCGCGAGATCGCATCCACCGTGCCGATGAACTGCAGGGACTGCTCAAGATGGAGCTGCGCTCTGTGTTGCAGACCAATGGACATCATTACCTGCAAGCCGCTGGGCGACCTCTGTCCGTTGTATTGGTCGTCGGCGTCAATGGCTCTGGCAAGACGACCAGTATCGCCAAGTTGGCACGGTACCATCAGCTCCGCGGTGACAAGGTGCTGCTGGCGGCTGCCGATACTTTCCGTGCTGCGGCCATTGACCAATTGGCTGTGTGGGCTGATCGTCTGGGCGTTGAGCTGATCGCCCATCAACCAGGAGCTGACCCCGGCGCAGTGCTATACGATGCCATCAATGCCGCTGAGGCGCGCCAGGCAGACGTGGTCATTGCCGACACCGCTGGGCGCCTCCATACCAAGCACAATCTGATGCAGGAGCTGAGAAAAGTCCATCGAGTGGCCGGCAAGCGATTGCCCGGTGCGCCGCACGAGACGATCCTGGCACTGGACGCTACGACCGGTCAGAACGGCCTCACACAGGCACGTACTTTCAACGAGGCCGTGAACGTTACCGGGCTGTTCCTTGCCAAGCTGGATGGCACAGCTAAGGGCGGCATCGTCTTTGCGGTGGCCAGGGAACTCAGGCTGCCCATCCTTTTTGTTGGAACAGGTGAGCAGGCAGACGACATTGCCGAATTCGATGCCGCGGAGTTTGTCGAGGCCTTGTTTCGGTAGGGTGCCAAGGCGAGCAGCGCTCGCCACAGGGCACTTTTTGCAAGTCAGGATCAATCCTAGGAGTGAGAGGTAGCGGTGGAAGAGTTGCGAACAAAACTGGTTGAGTTGAATGAGCGCATCAACGAGATAATGGAGTATCTTTGACGTAGCGAGCACAGACAAAGAGATTGCTGATCTGGAGCGTCGCTCGACAGATCCTGCTTTCTGGGATGATGTGGAGCAGGCACAGAAGACAATGCAGCGGCTCACGCGTCTGAAAGGAGACGTGGAGGTCTGGAAGGCTCTGTCCAGGCGAGCGGAGGAGTCACTTGACCTTCTTGAGCTGGCCCAAGATGAAGGTGACCAGGCCATGGGCACCGAACTCGAAGGCGAGGTGGAGAAACTGTCCGCGGAACTGGAACGGTTGGAGTTTCGCCTCATGTTCGGTGGCCCTCATGACAGGAAGGATGCCATTGTATCCATCCACGCGGGGGCAGGGGGCACCGAGTCTCAAGACTGGGCGGCGATGCTGCTCCGGATGTACCTGCGCTGGTCTGAGCAGCACGAGTTCGAGGCACAGTTGCTCGACACCATGCATGGCGAGGCGGCGGGCATCAAGAGCACAACGTTCTCCGTGGCTGGGCCCTATGCGTATGGGCACCTGAGAAGCGAACGGGGAGTGCATCGCCTGGTGCGGTTGTCACCTTTTGACGCTGCCCACCGGCGGCACACATCCTTTGCCCTGGTTGAGGTCATGCCGGACGTTGAGGATGAGATCGAGATTGAGATCAAGCCCGAAGACTTGCAGGTTGACGTCTTCCGGGCGGCGGGCGCAGGCGGCCAGCATGTGCAGAAGAACGCGACTGCCGTGCGCATCACCCATCTTCCGACGGGCATCGTCGCTTCATGCCAGAACGAGCGTTCGCAGGTGCAGAACCGCCAAATGGCCATGAGGGTCCTGCGCGCGCGGCTCTTTGCTCTGGAGGAGGCCAAGAGGGAGGAGGAGCGGGACAAACTCAAGGGTGAACACGTGTCGGCTGGCTGGGGCAACCAGATCCGTTCCTATGTGCTGCATCCCTATCGTATGGTCAAAGACCTGCGCACTGGCTATGAGACGGGCAACGCCGATGGAGTTCTGGATGGCAATCTGGATCCATTCATGAGCGCCTATCTGGAATCCACCATGATCGAGGATCAGGGGTAGCGACCATTCTGCCCGCCAACCGGCCTCGGCGCAGGCGACAAGTGGCTACCGGGGCCGGTTTTGGCATTGCTCGCTGCTCAAAACACGCGCCTGGAGGCGGGCACATTGCAGCCATACCTTCTTCTGGATGCTGGGTGGACCCTGGTTTTCCCCAACTATCCACTTATGTGCGAGGTCATGCTGCGGCATGGCTACGACATCGCGGAAGAGCGGCTGAGGCGTGCGGCTGCCCAGATACTGAGGCGTTACGATGAACTCCTCAAGATGGGTGAAGGTGCGTGGGATACGAAGGGATTCATGCTGTGGATGCTTGAATCAGTAGGTGTGGGGCAGGAGCACATTCCTCCAATCACCAGGGAACTGGCGATCATTCACGCTGAGAAGAGCCTCTGGGCTCACACGTACTCGTGGGTGCACGATGCGTTGGCGCGTCTGGCTGCCCTTGGCTGCCGCATGTCAGTCATCTCCAATGCGGATGGCCGGGTGGAGCACGATCTGGCCGACCTTGGTTTGATTCAGCACTTTGAGGCCGTCTTCGACTCACACATCGTGGGCCATGCCAAGCCGGACCCACGCTTCTTCGAGTACGCCATGACCCGGCTGGGCTTGCAACCAACCCAGTGCCTGTACGTCGGTGACGTCTATTTCATCGACATCCTTGGCGCCAACAGGGCGGGTATCGCTGCGGTTCACCTCGATCCCTATGGCCTCTACGATGGCTGGCCGGGCGTGCACATTCCCAGCGTTGCCGCCCTGCCAGACTTCCTGGCGCAAGGTCCGGACCTCAGTGGGGACGACTTCTTCCCCCTGCGCGACGCACCGATCTGAGCTTGTTGACTCGCTAATAGCCGCATCCATCGTATGAGCCCAGCACGCCCGTTTCTAGCCGAGCCTCACCAAGAGGCAGTCCGTCGGGCATGTGAAACCTGATCTCACGTCCTTTGTAGCGAAGACCTCAGCCGTTCCGAGCCGCGTGAACAACCAAAGCGAATGAGCTCCTGGGGGCTTTTCAGCTCTGGTCGGCCACTTCACCTGTGCCTTCGACACAGATGCAGGTGTTCGTTGGCTATTGTGCCCCATAAGGGGAGTGTCCGCGGCAGAAGCTGACCGTTATCAGCAAACAGTGCAAATATGCTAACGATACCGCTATGGACCTTGAGCAGAAATCAAAGAAACCCGTCTTCTCTGCAAGAGGAGGCCAAGAAAACGGGTTTCTGGGTGAAATCGTGCTGCTTCGGTTCTGCGGCTCGCTACGCCGCCTGCTTGACCGCCAACATGCGCTGCACCGTCTCTGACACAGGGGCGTAGTGATCGAACTCCATCACAAAGGTCGCACGTCCTTGTGTGCGTGAGCGTAGGCTGCCAGCATAGCCAAACATCGTGGCCAGAGGCGCAGCCGCCGTGATGGCCTGCAGCTCACCACGCTGCTCCAGGTGGGTGATCATCCCACGGCGGATCTGCAGGTCTGCCATCACGTCGCCGATATACTCCTCGGGCGTGACAACCTCCAGATGCATGATGGGTTCCAGGATGACGGGAGCTGCTTTCGCCGCCCCCTCCTGCAGTGCCATGGACGCTGCTGCGCGGAAGGCAATATCTGACGAGTCGACTTCGTGGTAGCTGCCATCCACCACCGTGACTTTGACGTCGATGACGGGGTTCTCGGCCAGTACGCCGCGCTGCAGCGCCTCCCGCACACCTGCCTCGATGGCTGGCAGGTACTTGCGTGGGATCGAAGTGCCGCGCAGCGCATCTTCGAAAACCACACCGCTGCCAGCTGGCAGGGGCTCCAGTTCGAGGATGACGTGAGCGAACTGACCGTGCCCGCCCGTCTGTCGTTTCAAGCGG
>JBFEPU010000044.1:0-13620 GCA_041549915.1 Anaerolineae bacterium
GCCATTGCTCAGCCTTGAGATCCCATCTTTCACAATGCGCAACTGGTCGCCAATCCAGTACTCTCCGTCTCCCGCCCCCGCGGCAGCGATGGAATCGGTAACCAGGATGGTGCGGTCCGTGCCAATGCAGCGCACCAGAACCTTGAGTGCTGCCGGGTGAACATGCACGCCGTCGGCGATCACTTCCACGCTAGCGCGCTCTGAGGCCAGCATGGCGCCCACCAAACCCGGTTCGCGGTGCTTGAAGGCCCGCTGCGCGTTGAAGGCATGTGTGATGTGGGTGAAGTTGCCGCGCAGAGCAGCTCTGGCTGTCTCGTAGTCCGCGTCTGAGTGCCCGATGGCGGCCACCACGCCGGCCGCGCGAAAGTGCCCTGCCAATCCCATGACGCCAGGCAGTTCTGGGGACATGGTCGTCTGGCGAATCCAGCCGCGACCAGCTTGCAGCAGGAGCTCTACCTCTTGCGTCGACGGCGGCCGCACCCAGGCTGCGTTGATTGCTCCGCGCTTCTCCTCACTGAGATAAGGGCCCTCGAGGTGCAGGCCCAACGGCTCCGCCCCAGCCACACCAGACTCGATAGCAGCCACGAAAGCGGCCACGAGATCGCGCAGTTCCTGCGTGCTATCGGCACCGATGGAGCACAGGAATCCAGTCACCCCTGTGCTGGGTACCCAGGCAGCGTATTCTTGCAGCACCCGGGGCACTCTGTGCAACTCCTGCGGGTTAATGGCAAAGCTGACGCCATTGCCGCCCTGCTGATGGATGTCAACGAAGCCGGGCACCAGGATGAGGCCTCGCAAATCCAGGTGCGCTCCATCGCTGCGCGGCGCTCCTTCTGGTGAACCAATGTAGGCGATGCGCCCATTCTTGTCGACCGCGACACTCGCCGGATCCAGCGCCTCCTCGGGCGTCAGCACACGTGCCCCATACAAGAGAGTCGCCACGATCCCTCCCCTAGCTCATTGATGCGTGTAGCGCACCCAGGCCGCTCAGAGCAGTCTGTCCCAATTGCCGGGCGGCCTCGGCGCCGAACGGGCTCTTCAGCGCCTCATAGGTCCCTTCGGAGACTGCCAGATCGTCCGGGAAATACCCCACTTCGTCGTTGGCATAGCTGACTACCGCCGTCACCGGCCAGGGGCTGGCTCGTTTGATGTCGACCACGGTCTCCGTGAATGGTTCACCAGGCAAGCCAACGATCCCAAGGTCCCCTATATGCAGGGCCTGCACTTCGGTGGTGATCTCCGCGGTTGCCGCCGGTCGCTTGGCCCGTTCCAGCTCAGCTACTGCCCCGCGAACCTTGGTCTCGGCACGACGTATCTCACCGTGGGACGCCACGGACTGGCGCAGCGCTGCCAACCGATTCCGCATGTCCTGCAGTTGCTGCTGAGCCTGCTCCAGTCTGAGCCGAGGACGGCGCTGGAAAGCCACTGGTATGGCAAGCGCCCCAAGTCCGGACACTCGGCTGGGTTCGACTTTGAGCATCGTCTTGAGTACCTCACCGGCCAGGATGCGGCCCAGGCGCTCGACCTCCTGAAAGGTCTGTGCCCTTCGCGTGAAGCGGGTGCTCACGTCCCCCGACGCCCCATTGGAGTAGAGGAAGACGGTCTGTGGATAGAGCCTGCGGAGAGCCGCCCGCGCTGCTCCAGGATAGTCTGCCGAAAGCCACAGGTTCTTCTCACCCAGCACGGTGGCATGGCAGCCGTAGTTCATCCATACGGCGAGGGGCATGCCGCTCGCAGCATCCAGTCGCACCACGATGACTTCATGATCTTGACGGTCTGCATGTGGATCGTTGCGGTTCACGCCGACGCCCTCGACCCGACCCCGCCCTACGCTGAGCTGTGCGGGCTGCAGCGTTTCCCGTGCCCACACGGCTGCCCCTACCATCTTGCGAATCAGCATCTGCTGTAGGTTATGGTCACCAGGCGGACGAATACCTGGTTCCTCCGGCAGGAGCCCAAAGGGGCCGGCATGAGTGTGGGTACAACTGACCATCGTCGCCTGGCCCGGCGCAATCCACAAACCGGCGATGCCTGCACGTATGCGCGAGGTGAGCTCCAGAGCCACGCCGATCAGGTCGAGCGTGACCAGGGCAATCCGCTGGGACCCTTGCTGGAGGAGAAGCAGTTGACCCAACAGTGGATCATGTACGCCCGCGCTGCTGTCAGTGCGCGCGCCATAGCCATCCATTGGCGTGCCTACAGGGGGCGTGATGTCGATCTCCACCGCCGAGGCCAGCAGCTGGTCGGCCATCGCTCGCCTATCCTTTCGTCCACTCGGGAATGGTTCTCTCGATCGTCGGCCAGAATTCGACATCGGGATCACCGGGCAGCATGCGGCTGGTGATGACCACACCCAGCTCGTGCAGCTTTTTCAGCGCCCTGACGTCCTCCTCTGAGAGATAGACGGTCTTGGAGACCTTCTTGGTATTGGGTTCGTAGGCTACATTACCCAGGTTCACTCTGTCCAGTTGCAGGCCCTCCTCGATAAGGCCCACGACATCGGACGGCAGCTTGGCCAGGATAAAGACGCTTTCCCCTCCAATGTCCGGGCCCATGAAGTAGGCCGCGGCCTCTTTGAGAGAGAGAACGGACACTTTGTAGCCTTGAGGAGCCACAGCCTTGAGCAGGTTTGCCTGGAAGGTGTCAGCAGCTACCTTGTCATTGGTGACAATGATGTGGTCGAAAGCCACTTTCTTGCTCCAGGCCAGCAGAAACTGGCCGTGAATCAGTCGGTTGTCTACTCGCACATGTACGATTGGCACTGCAGTGCTCCCTGGAATGACGGTGTTGTTATGGTGCGTTCTGCGTAGCTGCAGAGTGTAGCACTGCAGCTGCTCCGCAACGCGCTGCAAGCCAGAGTCTGCAGTCTATCGCTGAGGGCAGGCGCGTATGGAGCATCTTTAGGCTTGTCATGCGCGGTGCTTGCCTCTTCTGTGTCAAGGGAACGCCTCAGATTCCCCCCAACAGGTCCCGGATTCGTGACCCGTACATTAGCTTGAACTGCTCGTTGTGCTCGTCTCCCCCTGGCATATTCCGGCTGATGCGCACCGGGGGCGTGCCTCCCCTGGCCACAATCTGACCGACCGTTTCCACGACAATGGCGTTGGTGATGGCCACGCCGGCCAATGTTGACAGAGGCCCGACCTTGAACGGGAACCCGGCCACATCGAGGCTGGCATCACCATATGGCACGTGAGTATCGATGACCTCGTCGGTTACTTCAAAGAGGCGCTTGGCACTGGAATGTCGCGATTTCACTTGGCTGCTGTGCTGCATTGACGTCACGGCCACCGTGAACAGGCCCAGCCTGTTGCCTTCCATTGCCATCTCGATGGGCAGAGCATTGATGCCCGAATTAGAGATCACGATCAGAACCTCGCCGGCGCGTAGGTCATAGCTGCCCAACAGCACTTGCGCAATCCCTTCAATCCGCTCAAACTTGCCGATGATGCGGTCCAACCCGATGGCCTCGACATTGCTGAGGCTCCCGGCCCGGATGTGGATCTCGCGGGCGGGCATGGAAGAGTGGCCGGATCCGAAAACATGCACGATGCCATCATCGAGGATCGACTGCGCAGTGACCTCCGCCACTCGACCGATCTTATCCATCTCCTGGCGCTCGATCTCTGTCAGACATGACAGTGCTTCTTGAAAAAAGGCTTTGGCTGATACCATGACTCGCTCCTCTGGATCCTGGGTGATGTTGCTCTTGCAGTCGAAAAAACAGGGCAAGGCACGGGACTTGTCCAGTGTGCCTTGCCCTGCGTGATACCTGCGGGTGGCTAGGCGAGGATCTTGAAGTAGCCGCCAACCAGGCCGACTACGATGAGCACCAGCATTACGCGATTGTAACTCCAGCCCTTGCGAAGCAGGTACACTACAAACAAGGTGAAAGCCATGGGCAGGAGGCGCGGCATGATGGCATCCAGCGTGTTCTGAATCTCGATACCAGACTCGCCGATCGTGTACTTGAGGGGCGTGGTGATGTTCAGCCACTTCCCGACAAGCGCACCCACTACCATCAGGGCCACGACCGTTGAGGCCTCGATAAAGCGCTGGAACTGCACCTCACCGAGCGCTCCGAGAACTCGCCCGCCCAGATTGTAGGCCCAATGCAGCCCGTACCAGCGGATCCCAAAGTTCACGCTGTTGTAGATCAGGAAGAACAGGATGGGGCCGACGATGCTCCCCTGCTGGGCGAAGGCGATGCCGACACCTGCAGCGATGAAGCGGACTGTGCCCTGCACCAGCGAGTCGCCCACTCCGGCAAGCGGTCCCATCAGACCTGCTTTGAAGCTGTTGATGCCCTCTTCGCTGATTGGCTCTCCCGCAGCACGCTGCTCTTCCAGCGAAGCCACTGCACCGGCAATGAACGAGCCCATGGTCGGCTCGGTGTTGAAAAAAGCCAGGTGCCTGCGCAGCGCTGCCTTAAATTCCTCGACGTTCGGGTAGAGTTTCTTCAGCAAGGGCATGAAGGTCCAGGCCCAACCCAACGCCTGCATGCGCTCAAAGCTGAAGGCTGATTGAAGCGCAAAGTAGCGGAAAAAGAGGCTTCGAAGATCGCTTGATGTGACCGTTTTTTTGGTTGTCATTGTTCTGTCTCCTAACTAGCCTGTGCTGGCGCGGCCTGGCGGAGGAACAAGATGTAGGCCACAGCGACACCCAGCAGACCGATGGCGAGGACGTCCAGGCCCAGATAGGCAGCCAGGACGAACCCGATGACAAAGTACGGCGCCACTTCCCTTTTCAGCAACATGTTCAGCAAGATGCCAAATCCCAGCGCCGGCAGAACGTGACCCACCACCCTGAGCACGGACAAGAGGGTTGGGGGGATGGAATCGAACAGGGACTGAGCAGCATCTGCGCCCGCCCACAGGGCAATGAACACTGGGACGGCCGCGAGCAAGAAATAAAGGAGATTGCCCAGCCAGGCCATTAGGGTGATGCCCGAAGTGTTGGCCTCTTCCGCATAGGCGTCGGCCTGATGGATGAAGAAGGAGCAAATGGTCTTGGCAAAGACCTCGAGGGCCGAGCCCACCAGCGCAGCGGGGATGCCCACCGCCAGAGCGGCCTCGGCTCCCTGGCCCGTTACGATGGCCGTCGCAGTACCGAGGATACCCCCGATGACGATGTTGGGGGGCACCGAGCCGCCGATTCTCTGCGCTCCAATCCAGATTAGCTCCAAAGTAGCCCCCACAGTCAAGCCGGTCTGAAGGTCACCGAGGATCAGACCAACAATGGCGCTGGAGAAGATGGGGCGCGAGATCTGGGTCACGGCCAGCGCACGGTGTTGGAAACCGGCGATACCTGCCCACAGACTAAGCAACAGAATCTGAAATGTATTCACGCTTTCTCTCCTTTTTGCCAGCATAGGCTCAGTCGGCACTATGCTGAGATGATGTGGTGTGTCGAAGGCCCTCGACACATACAGGTGCACGTGGGCGTGAAACGTGCCATCTCCTAGCAATCAGCCCTGACGACGGATTCAGTCGATATCACCACCTCCCTTCCCACAGAAACGGCAGGTCAACTGCAACGAACATCGCGGTAACACCCTCGACCCGGTATGGGCGCGAGCTCAAAGGAGCGCGAGTCCAGCAGGACTGCCGGTCATCCTGCCCACGCGGCTTGGGTGACAGCGGTCGCCACCTTGCAGCGCTGTCCTGGCCCTCAGGGCAGAAGCGGGCTCGCCGACGCTGGGGGGGTGCTGTGGCACAGCAACAACCACACAAGGGGCGCCACTGCAGCCCAGACACCCGCTGCCTTCAGAACAAGGGTATCCAGCAAACAAGCACACGGCCCAGCGCGAAAGCGAGGCGATCACACATACTATCTAACACCGCAAAAGCACCAGTGATTCGACCGAACCGCTCAGTCAGCAGCGCGGCAAAGTGTGCGGCTCGGATTCCATCCAGAGGCGCCCTGACCTGAGGATGCAGACAGCTAGTACAGGAAGGAGGGCGCGGTGGTCCGCCGGCAGTCCCCGGCCCCAGGTGACTGCCAGATGGCAACAACCTACAGGCGGCTGTAGACGAGCCGGCCCTTGACCATGGTCCAGTAGACGTTACCCTGCTCATCGATGACGGTCAGGCTGGCGTCCTTGCCCACCGCGAGGCTGCCCAGCCGGTCAGCAAAGCCCATGGCCCGTGCCGGGTTGAGCGAAGCCATCTTCACGGCGTCAAGCAGGGGTACCCCCACTGCCTGGTTGACATTGCGCACGCACCCATTGAGAGTTGCCGTACTGCCGGCAAGGGTGCCGTCCGCCAGCCTGGCCTGGCCATCCTTCACCGTCACCGCTTGACCCACCACCCCGTATTCCCCATCTGAGAGACCAGCGGCAGCCATGGCATCGGTGATCAATACCACGCGATCGCTGCCCAGGCAGCGGATCAGCATCTTCATCGCGCCGGGGTGCACGTGGACGGTGTCGGCGATCAACTCCGCCGTTATGTCGTCCGATGCCATGATGGCGCCAAAGACGCCAGGCTCACGGTGGTGGAAGCCCCGCTGGGCATTGAAGGTGTGAGTGACATGGGTGAAGTTGCCCCGCAGAGCGGCGCTGGCGGTGGCATAGTCGGCGTTGGTGTGCCCCATTGAGACGACGACCCCTGCCGTACGGAAACGGGCTGCAACCTCATGCGCACCGGGTAATTCGGGCGCCAGGCTCACCTGCCGAATCCAGCCCCTGCCGGCGTCCAACACCGCTTCGGTCTCTTCCATCGCCGGCTGGCGAATCCACTGCGGGTTGAAGGCACCCTTCTTCTCCCTGTTGATGAACGGACCTTCGAGATGCAGGCCGAGGGCCTCGCCGCCGGGCAGACCGGCATCCAGCACAGCGGCCAGATCCGACACCATCTGCACCAGCGACTGGGCGTCAGGTGCGGAGATCGAGCACAGGAAACCGGTCACGCCGGTGCTGGATACCCACTCTGAGTAGGCGCGCAGGTCCGCGGCACGGTCGCCCGGCGTCCCAAACCGGATGCCGTGGCCGCCGTGCACGTGAACGTCAACAAAGCCAGGAACTACGATGCGCCCACGCATGTCGATGTGCGGTCCATCTGCGCGGGGAGCACCCTCCATGGGTCCCACATAGGCGATGCGGCCGTCATCGGAGACAACGATCGAGGCGCGTCGCATGACGTCTCTCGGAGTGAAGGCTGTGGCATAGTACAGTGTCGTCGGCACGGGGTGTCCCCTTTCTGATGACCCAGCTTCTGTGCGGACCTCTCACATCATAGGACCGATTCGCTGACCAGTCAAGCTTGACCCGCCAAGTGCGTCGCTCTATAATCGGAGCCGAATAGTCGAGATCATGGGCAGGCAAATGGAAATGCCCTTCCAAACAATCAACGCCTCTTTCTTCTACCGCGAAATCTCCAGCCAAGGTCAGGCCTGGGAGAAGCTGATCCCCCTGGTGATGCAGCGAGCAGACGCCATCCGCGAGGCCTTTGACGGCGTCGACGAAGTGATCTTCACAGGCTGTGGGTCTGGACTGAACGCTTCCTACTGTGGCGCATCCATGCTGCAGACTCTGACTGGCATCTCTGCACGGGCCATCCCTGCGGCAGACTGCTACTTGTTCCCGCGGAGCGTTCTGGCCAGCGGGCGTCAGGCGCTGGCGGTGCTCCTCTCGCGCTCCGGCAAGACCACTGAGGTGGTGCGTGCCCTGGACTACCTGCGCAGCCGGCGAATCCGCACCATCGGCATCACTTGCACCGAAGATAGCCCTCTGGCGACGCGAAGTGATCTGGCCCTGCTGATGACGCCGGTGACCGAGCGCGCCGTTGCCACCACTCGCTCGCTGACGGGAATGATCCTGACTACCCAGTTCCTGGCTGCTCTGGTGTCGGGGGATGAAGCTTACCTGAGCGAGCTGCACCACCTGCCCGAGGTGTGCCAGGCCCTGGTGGAGACATGCCACAATCTGGGAAGGTTGATCGGCCAGCGCACGGACCTCACCCGCTACGCTTTTGTCGGGAACGGACCGTTCTATGGCCTGGCCCGCGAGAGCCAGCTTAAGGTGAAGGAGACGGTGCTGCTGCCAGCGGATGCCTATCCCCTGCTCGACTTTCGCCACGGGCCGCAGTCGAACGTGGACACTGACATACTGGTAACCGCTTTCCTCTCGGACAGCGCTCGACAGGAAGAGATGCAGTTCCTGCATGACATGAAATCCCTGGGCGCTGTGATCTGGGCGCTGTGCGACCGCGCCAGCGACGCACTGCGAGCGGAAGCGGACCATGTGCTGGAATTGAACTCTGGGCTGAGTGAACTGGCGCGCGGACCGCTCTACATGCCCGCGGTGCAGTACATGGCTTACTACCGCTCACTGTCGCGCGGGCTGAACCCGGATGAGCCGCGGCACCTATCCTACTGGGTTGACACGTCGCGATGAGCAGGAGGCTCAACACCAAGGCACCAGGACGCCAGAGCGACTGAAGCCACCACTGCAAACCCGGGACGCGAAAAATCGCAGACTCTGTGCCGTTAGTCTTCGCGGGTTGGTCGCTTTATGTCATTCTGACAAGAGGCGAATGGCTATGGAAAGCAGAGGAAAGGCCAACGCAAAGCTGGAACAGGGACGGCAACTGGCGGGGAAGCTGTACGACTATAGGATCGCACAGCTGGAGAGCCTGAGCACGGAAGAGCAGGCAGCCCTGCGAGAGCAGTTCCCCCTCCTCGGCGAGGCGGAATTCCAGGATGTGCTGCGCCAGGTGATCGAGGCCAAGCGATACGAGCAGGAGCGCATCGGTTGGCAGGCCACACCGCACGACGTGGCGGTGCTGGTCTTGGTGATCGTGATCACCCTCGTGGACTTGCGCACTGGGCTCATGGCGGGCGTCGTGACGCTGGCCGTGCTGGAGAACGTCTTCCAGGTTGTCTTTAACCGCCAGCTGTACGGCATCCTGAGCATGCTTGTGTGGCTGACCTATCCTGCCTACGCTGTGCTGGCCTACGTCCTGTACCAGCGGGGATTCGGGATCATCTGGATCGCGGCGGGGGTGCTGCTCGCCTGGGGTGGAACCTTTGTGCTGGGCGCGCTGGCGCGGCTTCCTCTCCGGCTGATCCTGGAAGCACGAGCCAAGTCCGCTCAGGACATCGAGCGCATGAAGAGAGAGCAGGCCAAGAAGAAGGAATAGCATCGGCGAGGAGCCATCTTCGGGGACGACGCGATAGACTCCAGCGCAGCGGCTTCAATGGGCGGCTTGCAGCCTCGAGCCGGTCAGAGATCCGGCCACTTGGCCATCAAGTCGGCAAACCCGGAGAACGAAACTGCATCAATGCCTCGCTCACGACAGTACTGCAGCAGCTTGTCCCGCGCGTACACGATGTCAGCCACTTCAACCGCTTCGATATCCGTCAACCCATCACCAACGAAGACTACCTTGAACCCCTCAGCCTGATGGCGTCGGATGATTGCGGGCTTGGACACGCCGCGAAGGGGCGACTCGGGGTCAAAGAAGGGGAAGGAGACGCGGAGTCCGTCAGCCTCAAAGCGCAGCTCGTTGGAGTAGATGGTCAGACCATCAATGCCGTGACGCTCCAGGATGAAGTGGATGATCCAGTCCACGCCATCGCTGAGGATGGCAAAGCGATAGCCGCGCTGGCCACAAAAGTCCAGAAAGGCCGTGAAGGCTAAATCGATTGGAATGGCAACCAGGGCGGACTCCATCTCGGCGCGCGAAGCTTTGATGGTCGCAAAGCAACCCTCGAGCTCCTGCCGCGTGCTGATCTCGCCGCGAATCCACTGCCGGTTCAACTGGTCGCACGGTGGCTGTGCGAACTTGCGGTAGATCAGGTCCAGAGTGTCGCAGGGCACTATCGTACCGTCAAAGTCACACAGTACGGCGACCGTGGAGCTGTTCTCGGACGCTGCCTTGTAGTCTTTCGCAGTCACGATCCGGCCTTTGACCGGCGCTTTTTCTTGCGCAGCGTTTGGGCCCAAGCACTCACTGCCTCCTTGCTGGCTACATGAGACTCCCAGGCCTCATCTTCTTTGGCTGCGTCCGCCATCGCCTCTTGAACCGCCTGCGGATACTCCTCGACCCACAGAACCCAGGCTGGCTTGACAAAGGCAGGCGGGCGGAGCGACCACCACACCCCCACGGCAATC
Organism: Anaerolineae bacterium; assembly: GCA_041549915.1. Lineage (GTDB taxonomy): Bacteria > Chloroflexota > Anaerolineae > UBA2200 > UBA2200 > JBFEPU01. The sequence continues at coordinate 10,115 of JBFEPU010000044.1, forward strand.
AACAGCACCACCAGAGCGTGATACAGCCACACGCGGGGACCCAACATCTCTTCGGCGTCAGCATTGAAGGAATAAACAATGAAGAGGAATCCGAGGGGAACGTACCCATACACCGCACCCCGTGTGGTCCAGTACCACTTTTTCCACTTTCCAAGCCGGGCAGCTGCCCCGGCTGCGACAAAAGCGGCTCCAAACATCCACATCAGCAATTGTTGGTTGATGCCAAGCATGCTGTACCCTCTACAAGAACTGCAAGGCTACATCGCGCAGCATCTCAGCCACATCGGCACCGTAGGGGCTGATCAGCGCTTCGTAGGTCTCCGCTGCGACAGAGACAGGATCCGGGAAGTAGCCCTGGTCGTCATTGGCATAGCTAATAACAGCGGTGTGCGGACTGGCACTGCGTTCTTTGATCTGGAGCACAGTGCCGGTGAAAGGCTCCCCAGGCAGGCCCACGAGGGCAAGGTCGCCCATCTTCAGCACCTGCACCTCACTGCTTCCGTGCGTGCCACCTCCGAGCTGCCTAGCCAACACAACCTGACCAGTCGCACCCTCCAGCCGGGTGATCGCCCTGCGCAGTTCGCCGTGTGGCGCCCCGGCAGCCTTCAGTTCATCCAGTGCCGCCTGCAGCTGTTCTACCCTGTACTGGGCCTCCTCCACGCCTGGAAAAGAGCGAAACTTGAGCTCCACCGGAACTTCAAGCGCTTCGAGGGGCACCCGATCTTGGGTAACGATGAACTGCATGACCTTGAGCACCTCCCCGGCCAGGATCCTGCCCATGCGATCAACCTCGCCAAAGGTCTGCTCCCGGCGCGTGAAACGCGTGCTGACATCTCCGGAAGCGCCGTTGGTGTACATGAAGATGGCGTGCCGATAGATGCGCCGCAGAGCAGCCCGCGCCGCCCCAGGATAGTCCGCCGACAGGAGGAGGTTCTGGTAGCCCATCACGGTGGGGTGACAGCCATAGTTCATCACCACGGCCAGGGGCTGGCCCTGGGCATCATCCAAGCGCAGGACGATGACCTCTGTATCCAGGAGGCCATTCACAGGCTCGTTGCGATTGCGCCCGATGTCCTCCACCTCTCCACGACCGACACCCAGAAACGCGGGCTGCAGACGCTGACGGGCCCACAGCGCCGCGCCGATCAGCTTCCGCGCAGTGATGCTCTGGAGCTGCGGATCCTCAGGCGGTCGCACATCGACCAGCGGGGGCAGGAAACCGGCAGGCCCTGAGTGTGTGTGCGAACAGGCGATCATCGTACAGCGGCCGGGCACTCCAATTGCTTCCTCAATGCCGGCTCGCACTCGCCGGGCAAAGCCCAGGCCCACACCCAACAAGTCCATGGTGATCAGCACAATGTGACCATCACCCGACTGGAGCAGAAGCAACTGAGCCAGCAGGGGATCGTGCACACCCAGGCTGGTTCCCTTGCGGGCATGGTATCCTGCGAAGAGGGTCCCCACTGGCGGCGTGATGTCAATCTCAACCGCGGCGGCCAGCAATTGATTTCCAGCCATCATCCCTCACCAAATCTTGATGCGGCCCTTGTAACGCTCCAGCAAAGCCTGGTTGAACTCATCGCTGCCGTCCAGGTTGCCACTCCTGAAGACAGGTGGATCGATGCCACGGTCGAGGAGATTCTGGATGGTCTGCACGATCACGCTGTGGATAATGAACAGACCAGTCACCCCCGACCCGGACCCTATCGGCGCTGCCAGACCGTCCACATGAAGCAGGCAGTCTCCCCTCGGACAGCAGTTGTCAATCACCACATTCGCCAGTTGATACAGCTTCTTCCCGCTGGAGTGGCGCGAGGTTGTCCCCTTGGAGTGCGCGAGTGAGGTGATGGCGATCACCGGCACTCCGCGCTCCCTGGCTCCAGCGGCCATCTCGATGGGCGCCGCGTTGCGCCCCGAATTGGAGATCACCACCAGGACATCCTTGGAGGAGATCCCATAGTAGTTGAGGATCACGTCGGCCATGCCCTGGACGCGCTCCATGTATTCGCTCTGCCAGACCTTGGAGTGTCCCGTTAGACTGGGCTCGAGGATGGCATCCACCGGTGCCAGCCCTCCGGCACGGTAGGCGACGTCCTCGGCGATCACGTGTGAGTGACCTGTGCCAAAAGTGTAGAGGATGCCGTCATTGGCGAGAGCTTGAGTGATGATCTGCGCGGCACGCTCAATCTGCTCCATCTGCGTGTCAACGATGCGCTGCAGAACGGCCTGTGCAGCTGTCGCATACCGCAGTGCCTGGCGGGTCATGGTGCCTCCGTCCACGGGGAACCCACTATGGTGGGCGCAAAGGATGATGAGACCAGACAGCAGATACCCCTCATCCGTGCGAGGGGAAAAGGGTGGAGGTGGCGCGGGCAAGCTATTTGGCCCACTCAGACAGCCTCTTCTCGACTGTCGGCCAGTACTCAGAGTCGGGGTCCGGCGGCATCATACGGCAAGTAATGCGAATCCCTTTCTCGTGCAACGCCTTCAACGCCTTGACGCCCGATTCGGTGAGGTAGACGGTATTGGAGAGCTTCTTGCAACCCCGGACGAACGCCTGGTTGCCAAGATTCAGAACAGGCATCTCCAGGCCTTCCTCGACCAATGCCAGGCCATCCTCCGGGAACTTGGCAATGATGAAGATGTTCTCTTTGTCTGCAGCAGGGCTGTTGCAGTATGCCACGCAGTCCTTGATTGACAGCACCGAGACCTTGGACCCAATGGGTGCCACTGCCTTGAGCAGTGTCACCTGCAGTGGGTCGGCCGCCACCTTGTCGTTGGTAACGATGATGTGATGGATCTTAGACTCTGCGTTCCACGAAACCAGGATCTGCCCATGAATGAGACGGTTGTCCATCCGCACGTGCACAACTGGCATCGAAGTCTCCTTTGAAGACTACCTGATCGCGCTACGACGTGGTCCTGTTCAAGGTCTGGGACAGAGTACGGACGCCGCTGGTGCCTGCCTCGAGGGCGACTTGCACTAGCTTCTCGAGGCTCTCGCCCTCACGCTGGACCATCAGCTCCACAAGCATCGGCAGGCTTACGCCGGATATGACCTCCATGTTGCTGTCCCCTTGCATCGCCAGCCGCGCGCTGGCGTTAAAGGGGCTGGCACCGAAAAGATCGACCAGGACGAGGACCCCGTCCCCCCCATCGACCTTTTCGATCGCAGCGGCGACACGTTCCGTCAGACCTTCGACGGCATCCATCTCTCGCAGGCTCACTGTGGCCAAGCCATCCTGCTCGCCGACGATCATACGCGCCGCATCCAGCAACCCGTCCGCCATGTCGCCGTGGCTGACAATCACGATCCCAACCACTGCTCGTTTCTCCAGCTACAAGTGGGCATATTATACGCAGTTTCGCGACCCCGGCAACCTTCAGGTGGCCTGACAAACGGTCGAAAGAACGCCACCGCCAACGCACAATGGCGATTGACGCTGGCTACTGCGGCAACCTCACAATACGACGACTGAAGTCGTCACTGCCGGACGGGTCGATCA
>JBFEPU010000045.1:0-13579 GCA_041549915.1 Anaerolineae bacterium
AAGCATTCACGCCATACCGGCTGCCCGCCGACAGCGGAGATGGAGCCAGTGGTTCGTGAAGCACACCTCGTTTCGTGTACCTGTGTCGACTGATGAGGCGCTGGGCCAACAGGACAGAAGCAGCCAGGGACAGGCAGCAGAGAACCGCCGCACCTGCCCAGAGATAGCGGTGTGTGGATGTTGAAGGCTTGAACCTCATATTCGGGCTCCCACAGATCCTGGCCATCCTACCACAAGTGCAGTACGCGAGCCAAATGAAGCCGGGCCAGCTTTCCTTATGTTGTGCGCTTGCAGACGTCTACCGCCTGGCCCGGAACTGCGTTTGTTTGACATTGCATAGGCTCTGATGTATGATTACGAGAATGCGGCTTGTGCCCTCCAGGCCAAGCGGCATTGTGGTGATACATTCAGGTAAAGGAGAGCGAAGTAGTTCGTATGGAAGAGATATCGCTAGATGCTGAACTGCGTAGTGTCACTGGCAAGGCGGTCAAGCGCCTGCGGGGCGAGGGGTTTGTGCCGGCTGTGATGTACGGCCACCTCACGGAACCGGTCAACCTGCAGATAGACGAGCATGCGTTGCACCGAGTGCTGAAGGCAGCGGGCGCCAACCGTCTCATTTCCCTCAGCGTGGATGGCCTCGAAGGCTCCAAGCGTGTGCTGGTGCGTGAACTCCAGCGGGATGCGATCACACATGCTATGCTGCATGTTGATCTGTATGAGGTGGTGATGACCGAGGAGATCACAGCAGAAGTGCCAGTGGTCCTGGTCGGCCAGTCACCTCTGATTGCCGATGGAGAGGGGATCCTGTTCCAGGGTCTAGACACCATCGAGATTGAGTGTCTGCCGGGCGACCTGCCACCCAACGTTGAGGTGGGCCTTGCCCAGCTCAACGCGGTCGACGATGCGATTCTGGTGCGGGATCTTGATCTCGGCGCTGCCGTCAAGATTCTGTCGGAGCCAGAAGACATTGTGGTCAAGATCCTGCCACTTGAAGCGGAAATCATTGAGGAAGTGGTGGAGGAAGAGGTGCCCGAGGTTGAGCTTGTGGGTGTGGAGAGGCCCGAGGTCGGAGTCGAGGTTGAGGCCGAGGCTGAGGAAGAAGCCCCGCCCGAGGAAGACTAGCAACCTGGTCTTTCGGAGACACGGCACATTGATCACGAGCAGAGGAGAGATTCCGTGTTCAGCCCACTAAACGCCCTGCTGGGGGTTTTCTCCAAGGACATGGGGGTCGACCTGGGCACGGCCACAGTCCTGGTTCTTGTTCAGGGTCAAGGCATTGTAATCCAAGAGCCCTCTGTGGTCGCCATCGAAAAGCGGACCAAGAAGGTGCTTGCTATAGGCGCGGAAGCCAAGGAGATGATTGGCCGCACGCCAGCAAGCATTGTTGCCATCCGGCCACTGCGCGATGGAGTAATCTCCGACTTTGACGTCACGGAGAGGATGCTGCACTACTTCATCAACAAGGCACATGAGCACACGCGCATGCCCCTGCCGCGTCCGCGCGTTGTGGTGGGGATTCCGAGTGGCGTGACCGAAGTGGAAAAGCGCGCTGTCCACGACGCTTGTCGTAGCGCGGGTGCGAGGGAAGCCTATCTGATCGAGGAGCCCATGGCTGCCGCCATCGGAGCTGGCCTGCCCGTGGCCGAGTCTGTGGGCAGCATGATCATTGATGTCGGCGGCGGCACGACCGAGGTGGCCGTGATTTCACTTGGCGATATTGTGGCCAACCGTTCCATTCGCATTGCCGGCGATGAGATGGATGAGGAGATCATCCAGTACGCGCGGCAGAAGTACAACCTGCTGATTGGAGAACGGATGGCCGAGCGGGTCAAGATTGCCATCGGTTCAGCGTGCCCGCTGCCCGAAGAGAAGACCATGACCATATATGGCCGCAACCTGATCACGGGTTTGCCCCAGGCCGTCGAGGTCAGCAGCGTCGAAATCCGCGAAGCCCTGCAGGGCTCGATCAACACGATCGTCGCCACGGTGAAAGAAACCATCGACGAAACCCCGCCTGAACTAGTCGCGGACCTCATCGAGAGAGGCATCGCCATGGCCGGAGGGGCCTCACAGCTGCAAGGCCTGGCCGAACGGCTGACGCAGGAGACCAAGATGCACGTACATGTGGCTGACGATCCGGTCACCTGCGTTGTGCGGGGCGCGGGGGCGGTGCTTGAACAGCTCGATACCCTGCACAAGGTTCTGGTTTCCAGTCAGCGTCGTCGAGCCACTCGCTGAGCGGACTGCCCAGGACAGCCAGCAGCACCTTGTCCTACGTAGCGCGCTCGCAGCCTCGCCTCCACCCGCAGCATTGTGGTGTTTCACGTACGTTAGGCAGGGACGCGAGACGCGGTCCATGGTGAGACCCAAGCCCCAGAGGATGACGACTTGAGTGTGTTGCGAAATCGCCCGCTGACCTTGGTGTCGATCCTGGTGACGGCAGCTCTGGTTGCCATGGTGTTGTATCCCACTGGCCGTCTCAAGCCTGTCGAAGACTTTGCCCTCACCGTCCTCGCACCGCTTCAGTACAGCGTCCAGTGGGTCAGCGCGAGGGTCGCTCATGGGGCGCAGACACTGAGAGAACTGGGCTCGCTGCGGGTTCGTGTCCAGGAACTGGAAAGCACCGTCGATCGCCTCATGATCGAGAACGTGCGTCTGCGCGAGGCCGAGATAGAGCTGGCGAACCTCCGCGAGCAGTTGCAGTTCAAGTTGACGAACCCCACCTACGAATTGCTGGCTGCGGAGGTGATCGGCCACGACCCCAGCAATCTGCTGCACTACATCACCATTGACCGCGGTGCAGGTGACGGCTTGGCCATTGGCATGCCTGTCGTCACTGCGCGTGGGCTGGTTGGCAGAATCACGGCGATATACCCACAGACGGCACGTGTCATGCTGCTGACAGACCGTGCGAGCTCAGTGAATGCTCTCATCCAGCGCTCGCGGACCACCGGTGTCGTGCAGGGCGATGGTCAGGGCGGTCTGGTCATGCGCTTTGTCGAACAGAGCGAGCAGGTGGAGGTTGGTGACATCGTGCTCACGGCTGGACTGGGAGGGAACTTTCCCAAGCGGCTGGTGATCGGACAGGTCACTGCCGTCAGACGGAATGACGTCCGGATGTTCCAGGAGGTGGAGGTTCAGTCTGCCGTTCAGTTTGAGCGTGTTGAAGCGGTGCTGGTGATTCAAGGTTTCGAGCCGCTTGACTACGTCCCGTAGGCTGCCAGCCACGGCCTGGCGGAGAGGAGTATCATCAACTCATACATTGCTCTGCTGTTGCTGCTCAGTGTCGCCCTGCTGCAGACGAGCGCGTTGCCGCGCTTTTCGCCTTGGGGAGTGGTGCCTGACTTGATGCTGCTTGTCGGCGTGTCCTGGAGCTTGCTTCGCGGCGCCCGGGCGGCCATCCCGTGGGCCCTTGGCGGCGGCTTGCTGCTCGACCTGCTCTCCGGCGGGCCTTTTGGGGCAGCAACGATTTCTCTCACGCTGTCCAGTGCGGCCGCGGGACTTGAGCAGCTAAACCTCTACCGTGACTCGGTTTGGCTGCCTGTGTTTGCCAGCAGCGGGGCTACGATTCTGTACTATGCGCTTTACCTTGCTGTCCTCAATATCGCGGGACGACCTGTCAGCTGGGGCTCAAGCCTGGTCCAGGTGGTCCTGCCTTGTATGCTGCTCAATGTGCTGGTCATGTACCCCACATTCTGGGCGATGCGCTGGCTGCACCGGCGCACTCTCCCGGTTGGATGAAACCGCTGCATGAAACCCTCGGGTTTGAAGCTGAGAATCCTTATACTCCAAGTTGCGATCCTCGCCGCCTTTGCCGTCCTGGCCGCGCAGCTGTGGCGCCTGCAGGTTCTCCAGGCGCAGGGCTACCAATTCCAAGCGGATGCCAACCGCTTCCGCCTGGTCCCCGTTGATGCTGCCAGAGGCGTGATCTACGACCGTCTGGGGCGGCTTCTAGTCAGAAACGTACCTGCCTACTCGGTCTCCATCGTACCTGCTGCGCTGCCACAAGACGAAGTGTCACGGCAAGCCGTCTTGGTGCGTCTATCGGAGCTCTTGGACATACCTGTGAGCAGCAGAGTGGCTTCTGCGGGGGCAGTTGGCACCACCCCTGGTATTGAGGAGATCCTGGAGCAGGGCATGGCCAACCCCTATGCGCCGGTGCATATCAAAAGCCAGGTGGACAAGCAGGTGGCCTTTATAGTTGAAGAAGAACACCTGCACCTGCCTGGAGTCATCGTGGAGATCACACCACGGCGCGAGTATCCGACCGGGGTGCTTACCTCGCATGTGGTTGGGTTTGTCGGGCGTATGCCGGCTGAGCACGTCGACGACTACCTCAGTCAAGCCGATGAGGACTATGCGATCACTGATCGCGTGGGTCTGATGGGCGTAGAAGCCGCCTACGAGAAGGAACTGCGGGGTGGCAAGGGCGTGAAGCACATTGAGGTTGACGCGTTCGAGCGTGAGGTAGATGTGCTGGCCACAGATTCGCCGCTGCCAGGCCACAACCTGATTCTGACTTTGGACCTTGAGCTGCAGCGGGTTGCCGAGGCAGCCTTGAGAGAGGGAATGCGCCGGGTTGGCTCCACTTCCGGAGTTGTGATCGCCATGGACCCGCAAACGGGCGCTATACAGGCCATGGTCTCTTTGCCAAGCTATGACAACAACCTGTTTGCCCGGGGGATCTCGGCTCAGGAGTATCGCGAACTGAGCGAAGACCCCGAGCACCCTCTGATCAACCATGCCATCAGCGGCCAGTATCCCCCGGGCTCAACGTTCAAGGTCGTTCCAGCAGCTGCGGCGCTCGAGGAAGGCGTGATTGATCTTCGCTCCCGTCTCCACTGCGCAGGCGAGCTGTTGCTGCCCAACAAGTACTTTCCCGATGATCCTGAGAAATCGCAGGTGTTCAAGTGCTGGAACCAATGGGGTCATGGCTCGTTGAATGTCATCGGCGGCATCGCCCACTCGTGTGACATTTTCTTCTACCAGGTCGGTGGTGGATTTGAGGATTTTTCCGGGCTGGGAATGGAGAAGCTGGAAGAATACGCCACGGCGTTTGGCTTCGGTGAGCCAACGGGCATACTGCTTCCCGGTGAAAGTGCGGGACTCATCCCGGACGATCGCTGGAAGCGCTTGAACTATGGTGAGCAGTGGGTTACTGGCGACACGTACAACGCTGTCATTGGGCAGGGCTATGTCCTCGTCACGCCTTTGCAACTGCTCAACGGCACAGTTGCTGTGGCCAATCGTGGCACGTTGTATCGGCCGCAGGTGCTCTATCAGATCGTGGACTCGGAGGGCTATCTCGTACAGGACTTTTCTCCACAAGTCATTCGCCAGGTTCCGGTGGCCGCGCAGCACCTGGAATCGGTGCGGGAGGGCATGCGCGCAGCCGTGACAGACGGTACAGCGCATCGTGTCAACCTTGCAGAGGTTCCAGTAGCAGGCAAGACAGGAACCGCTGAGTACCCGGGCCCGCTGGATGAAGAGGGGAACCTGCCTACTCATGCTTGGTTCACTGCCTTTGCGCCCTACGAAGAGCCCGAGATCGCGCTAGTGGTGTTCGTGTCGGGGGGACACGAGGGGGCCAAGATTGCTGTGCCGATCGCGGCCAGGATCTTACGAGCTCACTTTGGCCTGCCACAGCCTGCTGGCGAGGATATCGTGGCGCCACCTCCTGGGGACTAGCGAAATGGCACAACCACCAACTGAGGCGAGCTCGCCCCGCGAGCGGCGCCCGGATGAGGCCTCGCCTCCGGGCAGGCAGGGCCAAGCCAGGGTTCGAATCAAAGGGACGCGAAAGGGCCTCGCTATCACTCTGGACGAGGGGGACTGGCAGGAGCTGCTGCGCGAACTGGACCACCGTCTAGGACAGGCAGTCCGCTTCTTCGCCGGCAGCCAGGTCAACCTGCGGTGCGGGAGGGGAGACATCAGCCAGCAGGATCTGCAGGAGGTGATTGTCGTTCTGGCGCGACACAACGTCGAGCTGGCCTCTCTGGAGACGCGTTCCACGGTGGTCGCTGAGGCAGCACAGGCGCTGGGGATTAGGCTGGCCCTGCCGGAAGCCACAGTTGCGCCTCTCGAGCCTCGCGCGCCGCCTGAGGAGTGGAGCGAGGGCGTGTTGGTGCGCCGCACGGTGCGCTCCGGGCAGTCGATTCGACATCCGGGCCATGTGGTCATTGTCGGCGATGTCAACCCTGGCGCGGAAATCATCGCTGGCGGCGACGTTGTTGTGTGGGGTAGGCTGCTTGGGGTGGTGCAGGCCGGTGCTCTGGACAACAATCAGGCAATCATCTGTGCCCTGGAGCTGAGGCCCACTCAACTGCGCATCGGCACCTACATCGCAAAATCGCCCGACGACAGCAGGCGCAAAAGGGTGCATCCAGAGGTCGCCTCCGTGCTCGACGGACAGATCGTAGCCCAACCCTGGACCAGCAGGTAGGCAGTAGGGTGTGAGAGAGAGGACACGGCGACCATGCCGGGCACAGTAATCACCATCACTTCTGGGAAAGGTGGTGTGGGCAAGACCACAGTTACCGCCAACTTGGCGGTTGCACTGGCACTGCAGGGTCAGCACGTGACTGCCATTGACACCGACATCGGGCTGCGCAATCTGGACGTAGTGATGGGTTTGGAGGATCACATCATCTACGACATCGTGGACGTGGTCAGAGGGCATTGCCATCTCTCCCAGGCACTCATCCGCGACAAGCGTCTGTCCGGCTTGCAGCTCCTCCCGGCTTCCCAGACACACGACAAGTCGGCGGTCACTCCTCAGGAAGTGGCGATTATCAGCCAGGAACTGGCTGCCAACAACGACTTTGTCCTGATCGATTCGCCGGCCGGCATTGAGATGGGTTTCCAGAATGCCGTCGCCGGTGCGGACGAGGTGGTCATCGTCACCACGCCAGAGATGTCGGCCGTACGCAGTGCCGACCGGATCATTGGGTTGATCGAGGCAGCTGGCAAGGGGCCGGGTCGGCTGATCATCAATCGCATCAATCCGGGCCTGGTGAGGCGCGGTGACATGCTGAACACATTTGATGTCATAGAATTCCTGGCCATCGACTTGTTGGGCGTGATCCCCGAGGACGAAGCAGTCGTCGTAGCGACCAATCAGGGCAGGCCGCAGGCATTCGAGCAAAGCAGGCCAATCAGCAGGGCCTTCCACAACATTGCCCACCGCCTGCTGGGGGAGGACATACCGTTCCTGCCCATCTTTGAGGAGCCACCAGAGACAATATTGACCCGCTTGCAGCGTTTCTTCCGCCTCGGGCAGGGTGGCCCGCGCTAGGTACCCCGGCTGCGTTACATGTGCGGGCAGCCGTCAATGGGGGAGGGGGACATGGAGATTCTGACCAGACTGTTCAGGAGACGCAGAAGCAGCAAAGAGATGGCCAAGGAGCGGCTTCGCCTGATCCTCGTGCACGACCGCTCGGGTATCCCACCCGAGTTGTTGCACAGGATGAAGAACGAACTCATCACTGTGATCTCCAAACACGTGCGTATCGATCATCGTGGAATTAACATAAATCTCGAACATAGCGATGGCCTAACCAGGCTGGTAGCAGACATTCCCATTATCGGCGCTCGCCATGGCACTTCCGAGCGCCCTGGGGGAACAAGGAGCCGCTGAGGAGCAGGGACTGTTCGTATGGAGAGACGACTTTGGAGGAGCTTTGACTCTCTCCTCCTGATCAGCATCATCCTGATTATCGGCATCGGCGTCGCGCTGATCTACAGTGCGACGATTTCGACTGAGGGCAGCGATCCATTATCGGAGCGCAGCTTCTTCCGGCAGCTGACGTTCGCTGCCAGTGGGCTGCTCATCGCGCTTTTCATCTCAGCGGTTGACTACCACCTGCTGGAGAGTGTTCACTGGCTCATATACGTTGCGGCAGTGGGCATGCTGGTGTTGGTGCTGGTCATCGGACAGCCCGGCTTCGGCGCGCAGAGCTGGCTGAGCTTGCGCGGGGGCATACAGCCGTCGGAGCTGGCCAAGGTGCTTTTCATCGTGTTTCTGGCCAAATATCTGGCTGACCACGAGGAGCGGATGGATGATCCGCGCTGGCTGGTGTTCTCGGCCGCACTCTTAGTCCCGGCGCTGGGTCTGATCTATCGCCAACCTGACTTTGGCACCGCGCTGGTGCTGGCTGGCATCTGGCTGGGAATGGTATTCGCTGTCGGAGTCCGCTTCTTGCACCTGGGGCTTTTGGGTGTGGGGGTCGCTGCTGCTGCTCCCGTGTTATGGCTGTCACTCGAGGACTATATGAGGCAGCGGTTGCTGGTCTACATCAACCCGGCCAGCGATGTGTCAGGGATGAGCTACAATGCGCGACAGGCTCTGATCAGCATTGGCTCCGGAGGCTGGTTCGGCAAAGGGTTGCTGCGTGGGACGCAAAGCCAACTGTACTTCCTGCGGGTGCGTCACACGGACTATATCTTCTCCGTGCTGTGTGAAGAGCTCGGGTTTGTAGGGGCATTGATCCTGCTCCTTCTGCTGCTGGTCTTGTTGTGGCGCATCCTGCGCGCGGCCAGTCTGGCCCGTGATACATTCGGCCGGCTCATCGCCTGCGGTGTGGCGACGATGATCTTTGTGCAGAGCTTTGTGAACATCGCCGTCAATGTGGGGATTCTGCCGGTGACTGGATTGACGCTGCCTCTGGTCAGCTATGGAGGGAGCTCATTGTGGGCCACCTTGCTGGGCATTGGCCTGGTGGAGAGCGTGGTCATGCGGCACAAGAAGCTGGAATTCGGTGACTAGATGCAAGAACCGGTGATGTCCGAGGTACGTGTGCGTTTTGCGCCCAGCCCGACGGGGTATTTCCATCTTGGCTCGGCGCGCAGCTTGCTCTTCAACTGGCTTTTCGCGCGCCGCCACGGCGGGGCATTCATTCTGCGGATTGAGGACACCGATCGCACGCGGTACCATGAGGAAGCGGTTTCGGACATGCTCGACGGTATGCGCTGGTTGGGTCTGGACTGGGACGAAGGCCCAGAAGTGGATGGCCCCTACGGACCGTACTACCAGTCACAGCGGTTGTCCCTCTATCAGGACTATGCCCAGAGACTGCTGGATTCCGGGCATGCCTACAAATGCTACTGCAGCCTGGAGGATCTCGAGCAGATGCGCCGGGAACAGCAGCAGCGTGGTCTGCCATCGGGCTACGATCGCCGCTGCCGGACGCTCACTGCCAGGCAGCAGGCGGAGAGAGAAGCGCAGGGCATGGTGCCAGTGATCCGGCTGAAAGTGCCGTTGATGGGCACGACGTCCTTCCACGATCTGATTCGGGGCCAGATCGAGGTGCAGAACGAGAAGCTGGATGACCTGGTGCTGCTCAAATCCGATGGCTTCCCCACCTATCATCTCGCCGTGGTGGTGGATGATCACCTGATGCGCATCTCGCACGTGCTGCGGGCCGACGAGTGGATTCCCACCACTCCGCATCGCATCCTGATCTACGACGCGCTGGGCTGGACGCCCCCTTTGTTCGCACACCTGCCGATCATCCTCTCTCCCACTGGTCAAGGCAAGATGAGCAAGCGCAAGACCGTGGACGCGGACGGCCGCGAGTACAACGTGCTTATCCACGAGTTCCGCGCGGCTGGCTACCTGCCGGAAGCGATGTTCAACTTCCTGGCGCTGATCGGATGGGCCTACGATGACAAGACAGAGATTCTGACCCGGCAGCAGATCATCCAGAACTTTGATCTGACCCACGTCAGCAGTGCCCCGGCCAAGTTCAGCTATGACAAGCTGGACTGGATGAACGGCGTGTACATCCGCAGTCTCGAGGTTGACGACCTGGCTGGGCGTTTGCTGCCGTTCCTATCGCGGGTAAGCCCGGATGTCGATGTAGAGACCGTGCGCCGCATCACCCCCCTCGTACAGGAGCGTCTGACCGCCCTGGCCGATGTGGTCGCGTGGACCGACTTTTTCTTCACAGACAAGCTGGATCTTGAACCGGAGTCGTTGATCGAGAAGAAGATGACCGCAGAGCAGGCGATCCAGGTGCTGGAGCAGTCGTACCAGGTCTTGGGCGAGCTGCCTACTTTTGACGAGCAGGCCATCGAAGCGGGGTTGCGGGCCAAGGCAGAGGAGATGGGGCTCAAGGCGCGCCAGTTCTTCGGGACGCTGCGCATTGCCGCCACCGGCAAGAGGGTTGCGCCACCACTCTTTGGCACACTCGCCATCCTGGGCCGTGAGAAAGTGCTGCAGCGCGTTGCCCGTGCGCGCGAGCTGCTTGTGTCGTAGGTCAGACGCACTCGACTCGATGCAGTTGCGCTGTCCGGTCGCGTCGTGACGTTGGAGCTCCCACTTGTTGGAGGGGAGAAGTCTGGCGGGGCGCCGGTTGCTTCCAGGTGAGAGTCCCTTCGTCCCTGAATCCGTGTTCTTCAACTCCTGCGCCGCTATGTGTCCACAACTTCTCGTTTGCTGCGTATTCATGAACCGCCGTGAACTCTGGCTGCCGCGTGGTGACCTGCTCTCAGGCTGTGCACGTCCACTTGCCTTGGCCTGCCGCGCGTCTGCACAGCGGTCGGGCGCACAGTCTGCGCTGCGCAGCGCCGACGTCCGTGCCGCGAACTGCGATGAAGAACTCTATGGGTGCTGCGCCGAGGCGAGGATCCAGCGCTACGAGCGCAGAGGTCGTGGAATCCGCAACCCTATTGTCGTGCCGGAATCGGAACGGCGGGTTGGCGAGATATCCAGGAGGTATTGAGCGATGGGTTTGCATGGTGGAGGATGGTGGGCGTATATCAGTCACGACCAGGAGAGTGAGAGCCCAACCATCACACGGGAACTGCTGCTGCGGGTTTGGACCTTTGCCCAACCGTATCGGCTGCGGGTTGCTGGGCTGCTGCTCACAATCCTTCTCATTTCTGCCGTTTCGCTGGTCTCGCCCCTGCTTTACCGCGATCTGATCGACGTCGCGATTCCCAACGGAGATGGATCGCGCCTCAATTGGCTGGCCCTGGGCATGATTGCCATCCCTGTCCTGAACGGGGCAATCGGAGTGTGGCAGAGACAGCTGAATGCTCAGATCGGTGAGGGTGTCATCTGCGACCTGCGCCGGAGCCTGTATGCTCACATGCAGCGCATGTCCTTGCGGTTCTTCACCCAGACTCGTACCGGGGAGCTGATGTCTCGCCTGAACAACGACGTTGTCGGGGCGCAGCGCGCCATCAGCAGTACGCTCGTGACTCTGGTTTCCAATCTGGTTTCGGTGATCGCCACGCTGGGCATCATGCTGGCCCTGGAGTGGCGCCTGACACTGGTCGGGCTCGGCATTCTGCCGCTCTTTCTTCTGCCTGCCCGCCAGGTCGGCAGTGTGTTGCGCCGCCTGCGCCGCAAATCGATGGAGCTCAATGCGGAGATGAACGCCGCCATGAACGAGACGCTGAACGTGAGCGGAGCCCTGCTGGTCAAGCTGTTCGGCCGCGAGCAACGCGAGTTGCAGCGGTTCAGCCGTGATGCGGCGGCTGTGCGTGACATTGGCGTGAGGTCGGCTGTCACCGCGCAGTGGTTCTTTGTCCTGCTGGGCGTGATCAGCGCAGTGGGCACCACCGTGGTCTTCTGGGGCGGCGGGCGCCTGGTGTTGCTGGGCACCTTCACCATCGGCACCATCGTCGCCTTTGGCACTTACCTGACCCAACTGTACGGGCCCCTCATGGCGCTCACCAATGCGCAGGTAGAGTTCGCCCAAAGCATGGTCAGCTTTGAGCGTGTGTTCCAAGTCCTGGACCTTCCATTGGAGATTGCAGAACAGCCCCAGGCGAAGGACCTGCGGTCGGTGGAAGGCAAGGTTGAGTTCAAGGACGTTTGCTTTGCCTATGAAGGGTTGATGGATTCGCACAAGGTTGGCCTGGCAGAAGTCGCCCGCTTCACCTGGCACGGAGGAGGCGAGGCACTCTTGAAGCGCGGCAAGCGGGAGGATCGTGACGAGGAGGAGCCAGCCCCTCACACCCCAGCCGAGATCGGCCCTCGCTGGGCGCTGCAGGACGTCCACTTTACTATCGAACCCGGACAACTGGTGGCTCTGGTCGGGCCCAGTGGCGCCGGCAAGACCACGGCAACGTATTTGCTCCCGCGCCTCTACGACCCCACCGAAGGCCGCATCCTCATCGACGGGCAGGACATCAAAGAGGTGACGCTAGAGTCGCTTTCGGACAACATCGGTATGGTCACCCAGGAGACCTACCTCTTCTATGACACCATCCGCGCCAACCTGCTCTTCGCCCGTCCGGATGCCAGCGAGGATGACCTCATAGCTGCCGCCAAAGCTGCCAACATCCACGACTTTATCATGAGCTTGCCTGACGGGTACGACACCGTGGTCGGGGAGCGCGGCTACCGGCTAAGCGGCGGCGAGCGGCAGCGGATCGCCATCGCGCGGGTGATATTGAAGGATCCGCGCATCTTGGTGCTGGACGAAGCCACGTCGCATCTCGATTCGCTGTCCGAGGAGCTGATCCAGAATGCGCTGCAGCATGTCATGAAGGGGCGCACCAGCCTGGTGATTGCCCATCGCCTCTCTACCATTCTGGCTGCCGACAAGATTCTGGTGCTGGACAAGGCACGCCTGGTGGAGCAAGGGACGCACGAGGAGCTACTTGCCCAGAACGGGCTCTACGCCACGCTCTACGAGACCCAGTTCCAGCTGAAGGACAGTGTCTGAAAACAGCATCGTATGCTCGTCACTGTACAGTACAATAGCGACAGACACACCCCAGCCACCGAGAGGAGGATACCGTGCACACCAACCCGGTCATCGACGTGATCCTGAATCGCAAGTCTGTCCGCGTCTACGAGCCTCGACCGATCAGCGAAGAGGCGAAGCAGGTCATCCTCGCAGCAGCCCTGCGCGCTCCCACAGCCGGGAACATGATGCTGTACTCCATCATCGAGGTCGTGGACCAAGCTGCCAAGGACACCTTGGCCGAGACCTGTGACCACCAGCCTTTCATCGCCAAAGCCCCGCTTGTGTTGCTCTTTCTGGCCGACTACCAGAGGTGGTTCGACTATTTCATGTGGTCCGCCGTCGAGGAGCTCTGTCAGCAGAGAGGGGAACCCCTGCGCAAGCCAGAGGAGGGCGATCTCCTGCTGGCGTGCTGCGATGCCCTGATAGCCGCGCACACGGCTGTGATCGCGGCCGAATCTCTGGGCATCGGGTCGTGCTACATCGGCGATATCATGGAGAACTATGAAGTGCACAGGGAATTGTTCGCTTTGCCTTCATACGCACTTCCCATCTGCCTGCTGTGCTTTGGGTATCCCACCGAGCAGCAGAAGTCAAGGCCTATGACCGCGCGCTTCGACACACAGTTCATTGTCTTTCAAGATCGGTACCGGCGTTTGACAGGGGCCGACTTGGCGCAGATGTTCGGGGACCGGGAAGGCCAGCTTACCGAGAGGGAAGAGAAGCCCGAGTGCATCGAGAACTTTGGGCAGCTCATGTACCGTCGCAAGTTCTCCGCCGACTTTTCCAAGGAGATGAGCAGGTCGGTGCGCGCCATGCTTCAGACCTGGACGCAGGGCTAGCTGTAGCAGCGCCCTGCAAGTCCCATCGGCATGGCGATC
>JBFEPU010000046.1:0-13416 GCA_041549915.1 Anaerolineae bacterium
CGTCAAAGACATACCTCCTAAAAGCGATGATCCATGCAGTTTCTGCACATCCCAGAAGCACAGGAGTCCTGTGTCAACGGTTTCGCTATTATAAAGCACGCCCTTACGCGCGCCAAACCTGGCGGAGCAGCCACCCTCCCCCTTGAACCACGAGGACATCGCTGTCGAATGAAACGCCACGCTGAGCGAAACAGTGGGCCCAGCTATGCCCCACAATCCAGTGACGCGCTGGAAGCGATCCCTGGAAAACATCGTGCTGCTTCGTGCGTGGATTGCTGAGCATAGTCCAACGAATCATCATATGCACAGCGATGTCGGAGACTGGTGATTCACACGGTACTCTGTGGGGCGTTGCTGTGGATCGAGCATCGCACCGCAACCGCCCGGCCACGAGAAGATGCGGGGTGGATGGGTCTCCACAGTCCTGCTGGAGCGGGGCACGCTATCGTGCGTGCCGCGGGGATCGGGTCAGAACGCAGCCGGGACGGTGCTCCATCAACCACTTGTCATGGGGCAGGGGCAGTGCCTGTGCATCGATCGATCTGGTAGTGATCAAACACGGTGCCCTGCGCGTCTACCCCCTCGATGGTCAGATGGCAACTGCTAAGCTCCACCAATAGAAAGTGGTGTAGACTCTCGGCACGGGTGGTGAACCACTCCGCGTCAACGCCAAAGACTGGGGCGCCCCCACCACCGGATACGTAGTAGACGACCGCACCTTCCGAGGGAGTGCGGCACACATTGTTCAGGATGGGGCAGGTCCGCTCATAGTGATGATCGTGCGCTGTGAGAACAACATTGACTCCATGGGCCTCGAAGACAGGTGCCAGATTGGCGCGCAGCGATAGGTCGCTGCCATGGCTGCCGGAGCTGTACGGGGGATGATGGAAAAACACAAACTTCCAGAACTGCTCGCTGCTGCGGAGATCAGCGACCAACCACTCGTACTGCGGGCTGCCCGGTCTGGAGTTCTGGTTCGTATCGAGGGCCACAAAGTGAGCGTTTCCCCAGTCGAAGGAGTAGTACTCCTCCTCATCACCAGAGGGTGCACCTGGCGGCAGATGGTAGACGTCTGTATAGGCTTGGTACCCACAACTTCCGTTGTAGAGCTCGTGGTTCCCAACGCAGGAATAGAACGGCACCGCAGCTAGGCTTTTTCCGTACAGAGCGAAATAGGCAGAGATGTATTGGTTCCACGAGCTATCTCTGCCGGAGCAGATACCGCCGCTGTGGACGGCATCGCCAAGATGGAGAGCAAAGTCGAACCGGTGCTCACATAGCTGAGACGCCACTGCTTGGGCTGCTGCGCTCGCAGGCTCGTCAGCACCGGCCGGTCGGCTGTCGCCCACGACGGCAAAGGTGAAACGCTGGGACTGTGCAGGAGGCGCGGTGTGAAAGCTTGCCACTGATCCGGGCATCAGAACCCGCCCATCGCCGAGTACTCTGTAGTAGTACCTTGACCCAGGCGCCAGGCCTTCGATCGACGCAAAGTGCCACTGTACGCCGGCAGGGGACCTGCTCCTGGCCTCTGCGCTTCTGTCGTAGCTTAGATCCAGACTGTACCGCACCTCGCCGGTGGTGGAACGATCAGTAGCCCAGGCTAGGACGACGCCAGTGCCTGTCGTGTTGCCAAGATACGGATAGACCAGCAGGCCAATTGGCTCAATTGGTACGGGTGCCCTGACTGGTGCGTCTGGGGCGGCCAAGGTGCTGGCTGGCATGTCGGTGCTTGTGGGCACTGCTGTGAAGTGAGCTGCGGATGTGCCTGACACGCCTGGCGTGGACGCGGACAAGTCCGAGACGATGCGCGGAGAGGCAGGTCTCGCTGGTCGGAGCTCAATGCCATGGATCGCGAACGTTATCACCACAACTAGTGCTAGCACAAGAACAACAGCAGCCCGCCGCCGCAGGTGATCCCAGCCGTGGAAGCGCATCTTCTCACTAAGCAGGGGAGACAGCTCTATCCTGCATCCCTGGCCTCCCCTATCAACCAGCTGAGTGAGGAATGCAGGTGGTGCCAGGATCTCAGCAGCTCAGGCATCTCACCCGTAATCAACAGGCCCTAATTGCGGATCGAAACAGGCGTCCCGATCTCGGCCCAGGTGTACAGTTGCTCGGCGTCAAACGTGTCGAGCACAATGCAGCCATAGGAAACCGGGGTACCGAGGTAACCAGCCCACAACGTTTGCCCGTTGGACATGATCGGGAGAGCGTGGATACCATTCTCCGTTGAACCAGCCCAGTAGATGCCGAGCCAGTGCGGCATCCAGATGTACCAGGTGCCTCCGTAGGCATTTGGAATCTTGCTTTGAATCTGAAAGTCGCCAGTGCGGGTGTAGTAGGGCGCGCGACCGCTGGACGCGACAAAAGAGTAGATGAGCTGATCGCCCTCAAAGGCGTACAGATGTTGCTCTTCAAGATCGATCAGAACGCGTTTCGGACCGCCGGAGGTGGCCGAGGGGCCAGACCCGCGGCGAGGGACACGCAGCAACTGGCCAACGCGAATCGCAGACGGATCCACAATGCCATTGGAGTGGGCCAGCGCGAAGGCAGTGGTATGGAAACGCTTCGCGATCTGAGTCAGCGTGTCTCCCGGTCGCACGACGTAGGTGTCACTTGTCTCCGGGAGCGGGTCGGGGACTGTGCCTCCTGCCCCAGGGATTACGAGCCCCTGGCCTGGGCAAAGCATGTGCGCGCCGTACAGGCCGTTGGCATGCATCAACTCCCAGGTACTGATGCCGTAGCGCAAAGCGATGCCGATGAGCGTGTCACCCGCTTGCACAACATACGTACCGCCCGTAGTCGCCGCCACAGGCTCCACCATGGAGTGGCTCGCGTCGCCTGGGATGACCAGGCGCTGGCCGACATAGATGGTACGGTCATCGGTCAGGCCGTTGGCAGCCATGATGGCCTGCACCGTTGTCCCATAGCGCAGGGCCAGGCGAAAGAGATTCTCGCCCTGCTGGACCACGTGGACAACCTGATCCTGGGTTTGAGCTGGTTGCGCCGAAGCGGCTGTGAGTGGCGCTGCCCCAAGCAGGATCGCCACGACCAGGGTGCATATGAGGCACAACTGCAGCCATTTCATGTGTTGATCAAACTCCCTGTACAAAGCCGCCCGGCCCAGCTGCCCGCCTCGGGGGGCTGTGCCAGGCACCTACGACGGTCGCCGCACTGTGCGTCTGAGGATCAACGAATGCGGTACAGGTGACTTGCAGCCAGCCATCCGTCATCGCCGATCCAGCCGGTTTATCTCCCTTCGCTCACGTGGGTGCAACAGACCGGTGAGATGCATGCTCCTTGTGGCAACGTATTCTAATAAGGCTGGACACAAACGACAAGAGCTTTTCACCGTGACCAGTCACATCCGGCTACCAAACCCCTGGCACCAGACGCCAACGAACCCGGGCCTGATACTCACGATAGCCGACAAGACGGTCCCGGAGCGTTCGATCTTCGCGTGATGTTCGCGCCACGAAGAAGATTGTGCCCACGGCCGCGGGCACCAAAGCCCAGATGGAGCCAAGTGCGAACGGAAGAGCCAAGTGGGCGATAAGCGTGCCCGCGTAGCCGGGATGCCGAACCAGAGCGTACGCGCCTGACGAGACGACCGAATGATCACGATCATCCTGAATTCGCACGAAGGTGGCGAAGAACGGGTTGGAACATACTGCCCAGAATGCGAAGCCATAGCCGAGCGCAAAGACTAGGAGCGCTGCCGCTTGAATGGATTGGGGGATGGGGATGGCGGGGCCGAAGCGAACCGCATCAAGCCCAGCGGCCACCAATGTACCAGGGTACAGACCCAGATATCCCAAGGTCGCGAGTACCACGTCGCCGCGGTCCACCCCCGGCCCGGGCGCCGCCCGCTCCCGGATGAGCTCTGGGTCGACGAAGGCGAAGGCAGCAGCCTTGAAGACGGAATAAACACCCAGAACAGCCCAAGCCATGGGCCATGAGAGCCGTCCGGCGGCACCGAATATGCACCCTCCTAGGAGGAGGAGTATTGCTACGGTCACTGCAATGGCCCGGATCAAAGTCCCTCCTTGCCAAACAGCGGCCTAACCTATACTTCTACAGAACTCTTCCGCATAAGCGACTTGAGCAGATGACTATCGAGAGCATGTCTGTAGAAGCAGTCCTGGCTTTCGTATGCCGGAGATTCTCTATAAAGTCTCCTGCCAGGACGCTTTGCGGAACCAAATGATATCCTATCATCGTCTCGCCCTTTGAGCAAACCCCCGCTTCCGGACACTCTTGAGGTACCACTGGAGAAGAGTGAGTGGCGAACCAGCACGCCCGTCATCGCGTTCAGAGCCCCACGGAGCTTGGACCTACATGTGGTTCCGTAGCATCGGTTCCTGGGGACACGGGTTGAGACGCAGTTGCCGGTGCACCCAGTCTGCCCCAGGTAGCGTTTGTGTTGAGTCCTATTTGGGGGAATACCCTTGCAGGTCAATCTGGCGCTCAAACGCGGGATGGACACAGTAGCAGATCCCCGCATGCCGAATGGGCTTCCAACCTATCGCCGAGAGGCCTCGACGATGTTGAGCAGCAGCTTCCTGCCTGCGACAGACAAGCCGAGGTCTTCTATCTCCGTTTGAAGGCGTTCCACGGTACCATGGCCGCCGAGGTATCCGTTTACACGCGCCACGGCGGTCGAGGCGACGAAATCCTCCAGCTCAGGATAGATCGCCCGCAACTCTCGCTCCAACTCAGGCACCCTGCGCAACGCATGCTTCTGATGGTAATCCTCGGCCAGGTAAAAGCCAGCAAAGGGCACAATGTCGGTGTAGATCTTGTGCTGCAGGCTGGCCTCGTGGCGAACCTTGCCCTCCAGCGCCAACTGCCTTTGCTCCTCATTGTGGTAGAAAACGACCGATGCATACTGTCGCGACCAGGCGGGCCGCGTAGGACGGTGGCTGCCCCAGAAGACGTCCAGCAGGGCTGAGTAGGAGATCACCGCCGGGTCGTACTCAATCTGTATCGTCTCGCTGTGGTCACCCAGGCTGCCATACGTGGGGTTCTGTGTGGTGCCTCCAGCGTACCCAACGCTAATCCGAAGCACCCCTGGCAGACTCCCAAACTGGGAGTCCGGTCCCCAGAATCAACCCAAGGCGAAAGTTGCCGTCTCCGTCTGAGCAGGCACGGCCGAGTCGACCGGCGGCTTCAAAGACTGGCGGATTGTAGTCGATGTATTCATAGGTTTTGTCCTTTCCATGCTTGCGCTCAGAACCGCACTGATTGGATGAACGAGTAGTATGTCAGCGAAAGCGGGAGCGCTGTGCCCACTTGGACCATCCGTCTCTGTGGGTTTGAGCACTGATTGTACCTCTGAGACTGGCTCTTGTTGCTTTCTCAATAGACGCGCGGGCGCCCTCCGTTCTTACCTCCGGTGCTACCCACCGTTCACTCACGCAGCCCACACAGACCGGACAGCTTCTATGGCAGAGTTTGGGCAGCTCTTGCTGTGGTCATAGCCCCGCCTTACATCATCCCCGCGGCGTGTCCCCCTGAGCTGAGCAACCAGTTCCAGCTTCAGCAGGACGTGATGTAGTGACCTTGCCTGCATCGTACGTGCCGATCAGCGCCGCGCCCCACTGCCCAAGAGGATCGAAGCGTCAACCCCGACGTTCCTCCGCGTCTGTATCGGCCTGCTTTGGAAGTTCAACCAGACTGGTGTAGAATCGGCCCATAGCTGCGCGAGCGGCCAGAGCGTCCATCCTAGCTCTGCAATCTTCCGGCGCAGCCCAACGTCTGATGCAGAAAGGTGGTACACAATGTCCAGCGAACCTACTGAAGAGCTGGCCAGAGAACTGCGTGATCTCCAACGGCGGGTGGACAAGCTCCACTCCCGTGTGCGCTTGACGGACGTGCAAGACTCTGTCGAAGACGTAGGCACCATTGCGAGCGGGCTACTGCAGCGCATTCAGGCTGTGCGAGCTCGTGGTTACGTATTCGAGAGTTCGCTGGAGGAAACAGCGAGAGATCTGGAAAGCCAATGGCCACGGTTGCGCGAAAGCGTTCTGAAGCAAATCGAGCAGGAGGCGGCGGCGCTGGGGCGCGAACTGCCCGCTGTCGAGAGTCTGCTCCGGCAAGTCGAGGCGCGCGCCGATCGTCCCAGCGAAGCGGAGCCGGTTCTTGAGCGAGCTGACAGGGCAACTGAGGTTCTGGAGAAGAAAGCCAGGGCTGCCGCGGATCACATCTCCGGCATGTACGACCAGTTTGAAGATGAAGTGAACGAACTCACCGGGTATCTCCATCAGGTTGAGTGGATGCTGACGGAGCTGGCCCAAGCGAGCTTCCAGCTGCTGCCAGTCGAGGCCCCTATCATGGCGGTCCGTGCGACGTGGGATCAAAGCCAGAATCAGCAGCCTCAGGGCCTGCTCTACCTCACCGATCAGCGCCTCCTCTTTGAGCAGAAGCAAGAGATCGCCACCAAGAAAGTGCTGTTCATCACCACCGAGAAGGAGAAGGTCCAGCAGCTGCTCTTTGAGGTGCCAGTCGGACAGGTCGAGAAGGTGGTGGCCAGCCACAAGGGTCTGCTAGGACACGAGGATCATCTGGATCTGACACTTGCCTCTGACGCGCCGCTGCGCACAGCGCACTTTCACATCGATGGTCAGCGCAGCGAAACGTGGCAAGAGCTGATTGGCCGGGCCACATCGGGCGATTTCGACCGGGATCGCGCTGTGCCACTGGATGAAGAAGTGATCGAGACGGTGCGTAGCGCGCCGACCAGCTGCCCAGCCTGCAACGCGCCGATCACACAGCGGATACTTCGCGGCATGGACCGCATCACGTGCGAGTATTGCGGCCACGTCATCCGGCTGTAGCTCCATCAAGGCAGTCTGCTGTTCTCAGCCACTGGCGCCTGCTGTCCCGCCGCTGCCAGCTCACCCTTCTCTCTCCGCCAATCCCAGGCGCAGGAACAGGGCAGGCGCACCTGCCGTGACCCAGGCGCCGGCCAGAGCTGCGGTCAAATACTGAAGCGCCCAGGACAGCAGACTGCCGTCGTCCGGCACAACAGCGTCGAGGCCAAACCACAGCGCGCCGAGGACGGCCACGCCTAACAGGTACCGCGCCAGCCGCTTGACAGTGGGCCCGTCCGCGCGGAAGCCGCCAGCGCGCGACTGCCATGCTGCCCCCGCACCCATGCCGAAGAGCACACCGGCCGAGAGAAGAGCGTAACGAGGACTGAGCGGATCGATGGGCTCGCCCACGCTGGTCAACGCAGCTTGGGCCCATTCTTCAGGCACCTGCCAGTCTCCGACACTCACCAAGCTCAGGACACTGAGCCCAAACAGAGCCAGCGAAGCGCAGAAGGCTATCAGCAGGTGCTCTCGATAGGTGCGCCGCCTGAGCCAGCGACTGACCGGACGCTCCCAGCGCAAAAAAGCCCACAGGATCAGTGCCCCCACTGCCCATCCGACGACCAGCGAATGCGGGAAATGGAGGCCCAGATAGAGCCGTGAAAGTCCGATTAGAAACACCAACACCAGGGCTGCAGGCCACGCCCAGGACCGGCCCAAGCCTTGAGCAAGACGGCCCCAGAAACTGATGCCGTGCTGGGCATGCCCAGAGGGGAAGCCGAAGTTCGTTGCCACGCCGAGGGCCTGAACACGCTGATCAATCCAGAACGGGCGTGGCTGGTGTAGCGCGATCTTCAACGCATCGTTTAGCCCCCCGCTCACCATCAGCAGTACACCCAAGCGCAGGCCCAGTCCCGCGTCCCAGCACCAGTACAAGGCCGGCATCAGCAGCAGGTAGAACTCCACCTCGCCCAGAAAGGTGAGCAGTTTCATCGGCGCAAGCAGCCACGCCCCCAGCCCCTGCAGGAACAGGATGATTCTGATGCCAATATCCAGGATGACCTCCATCGGTCCCTCCTCAACTGCCGTGATGCAGGGAGCCGCGCTCCCACCGGACTCGCCTCTGGCTAAACAGCGATCAGCAGGTATGCGACTCCTGTCAGAGATTGGAGCACCGCAATACAGAGCAACTTGAACTGAAAGCCGCCCTTTGCTGTCTTATGGCGAAACAGAAGCATGGCCGCCACGGCGGAGAGTGTTCCGCCAGCAGCGCTGAGTGCAAGCAGAACGGACTCCGGCACGCGCTCAAGCTGAGATCGCGAAGCGGACTTGTCATAGGCATATGCAAAGAAGGTGACTAGGTTCACCGCGAGGAGCCACGAAAGGGCTGCCGGAAGCGGCCTGCCCGCCCACCAGACCACCATTGCCACCGCGATCGTAATCGCCGAGAGCAACGGTCCATCCCGCAGTGCCACATTTGACCACCAGGACGGCTGCGCTCGCCTGCGCCGTCGTGCGCGGCAGTTCTCGCAGCGTTTGGGCGGACTGAGTCCCCGCTCGCCATAGTAGCGTTGCTCGCCGTGGGTCCATACAAACTGGCGACCGCACTCGACACAGTCGATGATCTGATCGCGCATCCTCAGCTCGCGAAGTCGTTGCTAGACATCGAGGCGCACCGCTTCGAATTCCCTCGAACCTACTCCGTATTCCATAGCCTGTCGGACATGGGGAATATCGTCCAGCGACTTGTCGCGCAGCTCCGGTTCGACCTCCTGCAGGACCTTGAGACCGAAGATATCCAGAGCCACCGGATCCGTGCCGGCCAGCATGCAACCCACCTCCTGCACTCTGCCGCCGTGGCGGATCTCTTGAGCTTGCACGAGAACGCTCACGGCATCAACGATGAAAAGGTGAGGCCGTGCTACCACATTCAGTTCAGCGATCCCCCTATCTATGTCCTTCACCCCCAAGTGCATCCAAACCCGCTCTCTCCTGGGTAGGTAGCCAAACTGGTTCTTCAGAGCTCCAGTCATCCCGCACACGTTGTGCCTCTTCAAGACGGGGAGGGAGATAACGAAATCCCTTTGCAGCGGCATGGTGAACATCCGAAACCTGTAGCCCCGAGGCGACACGCACTTGCTGGCCTTTGTCTTGTAGAGGTTTACGAGAGGTACGGAGAAAGAATCGCACACCTGTCTCAGAACCGAGTCTTGGATGATCCTGTCGGAGCTACCGGCATCGATTGCGGGAGCGTCAGCCACGATGACGTCTCCAGGGGAAAGGAACTGCAGTACCGCCCGCAGCGTATCTGGGTGAGTGGTTGTGGGACAACACTCCGAAGAGACCAGATTCGGCTTGATCAGGAACGTTTGAGCGCTCTTGATCTCGGATTCGAATATCTCCAGCGCCTTGGTCGTAAACTTCTCCCGGTTGTTCGTCTTGGTCCAGTAAACCACCGACATGGTGCCCCTGTGATTCCTCCCCTCTAGCATACCCTGGAGATAGGCCCGGCGAATCGCCGCCGAGGATCTCCGATAGTATAGCCGTGGAGCATACAGCGGGCAAAACAGACTGTGACGACGCAGAGCATTTCAACCGACAGAGCTCCCTTGCCAGGTGAGATGCCAATCAATCAGCAAGAGATCGCCGCGTCCCTGCTTCAGTCCTCTGATGGCACACCTTTGATGGGTTCCTGCCGAGACTCAACCGTGCCCTGGGCCACTGCCTAGCGCCTGTGGGTTGGCCACTTGCCGTGACCATCCTGGCGCTGAACAGTGCTGTGGTTGAGACTGTAGTGCTGCAGTGCCGTCCGGTGCGGTTGCCGGCAGGATCGGGGTGTGGATGGGGGTCCGGGGTGTTTGTCATGTTTGTCATGTTTGCAGGCAATCGTGGGAGGGTAGTGGTGCCTGGGGGAGCAGTGAGCGGTTGCCGTCAACGGATAGGACAACGGATAAGCGGATAGGAAGAATCTGCGAAGTCAGCAAGTGAGGTCTGGCAGGCGGCAGTGGCGGCTGTCACCTGCGCATTCGTTGCAGCGCCTCGGTCCTGCGGAAGGTCTCGCAGTAGCGAGGTCCTACCGACACCGGGATACTATCCGCCGTCAGCCAGGATTGCAGAAACTCGGTGTCGGCAAGTGCGTGGCAGCGTTTTACGATTCTGGCGATTGTGTGTTATCATGTGCCGCTATTCGTATATGCGCATATACGAATGAAGGGGTGTGAGGATGATCGACTCCAAGACCGAGGAAGAGGTGTACTTGCTCCACGAACGCGTGTGCCCTGCGCTGGGTGATCCGAAGCGCCTGTTGATCCTCTATGCCCTCGCGGAGGGTCCTTTGTGCGTCAACGAGTTGGTCGAGGTTCTTCAGGTGTCGCAGCCCACCGTCTCCCGCCACCTGCGCGTGCTGCGGGAGCGAGGACTGGTCAACACGGACCGCCGGGGGACAGCGATCTACTACAGTCTGGCTGACAAGCGTCTGCTCCGTGCGGTGGACATGCTGCGAGAGGTTCTGCAGACACAGATGGCCTCGCAAGCCAGCATCGCACACTCGGTTGCTTGAGGCAGACTGGTGCCTGCGAGAGCTGTGGCCACCGCTGGCCATATTGAAAGTGCTAGGGATTGATGACATCATCGAGCTGGCTGTGACGGTCCCTAGGCGACTACAACCGCATACAAATGTGAAGGCGCTCCGAGGCTCTGCACGCGCAGTACAAGCGTGCGCACCGGGTGTTGCGCCTATCCAATCGTACCCGAGAATCAGATAACCCGCCCGTGTAGCCGGGCAAGACAAGAGAGGAGATAAGCAATGGCTTTTCTAGAAGCAGCAGACATCGTCGATCTGGCAATGCAGTTGGAGAAGAACGGTGAGGCGTTCTACCGGGCCGCTGCCAAAAAGACCGCATCATCCGAAATCCAGTCGCTGTTTGTGGACCTGGCAGACCAGGAGGTCAAGCACCACGCGGTCTTTTCCGAACTTCGTCAAGATACCCGACATCGGGTTCTCATGTCCAACGAAGAGTGGGACTGGTACCTGGGATACCTCAACGCTACCGTCGACAGCGCCCTATTCAGAGGATCCGACAAAGCCCTGGCCGCAGCAGAGCAGGTCAAGGACGAGAAGGAAGCGGTACGCATGGCCATTGGCTTTGAGAAAGAGACTCTGCTGTTCTTCTACGACCTGCGGGACATGGTTCCGGCACCAGATCGCAGCTTTGTTGACAAGGTCGTTGCCGAAGAGAAGTCACACATTAGGAGACTGGCAGATTTCCTGTAGATCAGCGACCGAGCCTCCAACGATCCGTGCTTTCGCAACGCTGAGCGCGTCTAGCGTTGAGAGGCCCGTTCCAACCGGTGGCGCCCTTCACACGCCACGTTGCGGAGGGCCCTTGCCGGGAAGAGACACGCAAACCGAGCCCGCCCCTGTGTGGGGGTGAACGTATGGCTGGTTTGGGCTTCCCGGCGCTGTGGGCGTGCGGCAGGCGGTTCCTGGGGACCGCCTGCCCAGCCCTTTCCATCAGCACCCACGCGTATCGTTGTGGCACCGCGCCAATTCGAGAGGGGACCATCATGTGGCGGGGCGCCAGCGGGCTCCTGGTCACCCGCCTCACCCTCAATGGTCAGACGTACTGCCCACCGTTGACGGCGATGAGTTGACCCGTCACGAAGGACGCACGCTCCGAGGCCAAGAAGGAGACAACTTCAGCAACTTCTTCGGCCCGACCGATCCGGCCCACCGGGATACCTTGCGCGCGCACCTGCAACTCCTGTGCCGAGAGGACGCGTCTGGTCATCGGAGTGTCTATGACTCCCGGAGACACGGTGTTGACCGCGATGCCGCTGGAGGCTAGTTGGCGAAATACGGCAAGAGTCAGGCCATGCACACCGGCCTTGGTGACCACGTAGAACACGTCACCTGACCCGCTGCCCCTCTGGGCGACGATGGAACCGATGTTGACGATCCGCCCCCATCGCCTATCGAGCATCCCAGGTACCACTGCCTGAATACACAGAAGATGTGAGGTGAGATTGACCCTTAGGCTCTCGTGCCACTCATCGAGGTTCATTGACTCGATCGCGTACCGGTGCGTGGCGTGGCGCCCCACATTGTTCACCAGTACGTCTATGCGCCCCCACGCGCCGATGGCCCTTCCCACCATGTCCGCCACCTGCCGGCCATCCGACACGTCCGCCTGGATGATCAGTGCCCGTTGACCCAGGCCGTGGATCGTTTCCGCTACGCTTTCCGCGTCGGCCTGGCTATCGCGGTGGTTGACAACTACGTCCGCTCCCTCGCGCGCCATGGTGATGGCACAGGCGGCGCCGATTCCCCTTGAGGAGCCGGTGATCAACACAATCTTGCCCTGCAACTCTCCTTCGCTTAGAGCCAACGCAACTGCACCTCCCTACTCAGCTGAGCATTCTGCTTCACGACATGTGGTGGACAACCCTCCGGTGAAGAGCCAGCTCTCTCAACCGCGCTGATTGCATCTCAGTCGCTTCCTGTCAGAACCCCGCATCCTCAGGATAACGTGGCCGAAGCCAGGCTGGCGGGCTCGCGGCC
The DNA here is from genome assembly GCA_041549915.1 of Anaerolineae bacterium. GTDB lineage: Bacteria > Chloroflexota > Anaerolineae > UBA2200 > UBA2200 > JBFEPU01. The sequence continues at coordinate 12,373 of JBFEPU010000046.1, forward strand.
TCAGGTCTTGAATCACTTGCCGCGCGGCTTGCCCCCCAATCCCTGTACTATCCACCGCACTCTCTTCTGCAGTCTGCGCAGACCGCCCGGAAGAGCTGCGACGGGCACCAGCCACAAGTGGCTGGCCCCGAGAGCTCCTTGAAGAAAGCGGGGAAACCCAGTTCTGTGGGTCGGCACACCAGAACCAATCGCCCAGCGCATGTAGCCGAGATAGCGGCGTCGGAGAGATACCATGGGTCCAGCAGGCTCACCTCGTCGACCGAATGCCGTGGTTTCCTGCCACTCCAGCTCGGAAACAGTCGACTCCTGCAGCTCACGCACAACCGGCGATGGTATCGGCGCATCAAACTCCTGCCGCAGGTAGTTGAAGACGCGTCGCACGCGCAAGACCAGATGACGCGCTTGCGCCTGGTAGACGAATCGAGACCAGTCGATCTCAGCGTGCGAGCTGACCAGGATGACCATTGCGTCAGCCGCGTACCGAGCCTGTACACTGTTGCCCGGCGCCGCATCAACGCAGACATGAAAGAGCTGATCAGTCGGGCTTAGGGCTCGAGTGGGCACACCTTCGATGACGATCGGCACGCTGCCCTTCCAGAAGTCCGCATCTGCTCCTGGGTAGCAGCACTCCTTCATCACATGCCAATGGAGATCTATCTGCCCATCGTTGGCATCGTTGAAGGCATAGGCGTGCCTCACAGAGAAGAAGACATCGCTGAATGGTCGTGAGAGTGCTACCTGCTTTGGCATCCAGCCAAGTTCTCTGAGCAGAGAGATTGCCGCCCGCACATGTACCTTCGGGACCAGCAAGTCAAGATCGGACATCGGACGCGCACCGTGGTCCCTGTAGAAGAGCAAGGTCAAGGCCGCTCCTTTGAGAAGCATGGTCTCTAGTCCGTTGTCCTGAAACGATCGCAGGATGGGAACCAGCTTCCGGAACAGCATATGGTTCTTGTACCAGTTCAGACGGTGAACCCCCCTAGCCATACGCACGGAGGGATGTTTGACTCCATGTCGCTGCTGTCTGCTCAGCTCGGCGAACTC
>JBFEPU010000047.1:0-13203 GCA_041549915.1 Anaerolineae bacterium
ACTGACTGCCCATCCGCTGTCCCCAAGAACAGCAGACCGTCCTCCTGGAACGTCGGCGAGATGGCCGCCGCTGTCGGTTGGATATCATCCGGAGCGGACACTGCCTGCCAGCTCTGGCCACCATCGTCGGAACGGTACAGCTTGCCCTGGACGACTGGCCCAGTAGACGTGTATTCAGTGTTGGTGGCCAACAGGAACAAGGACCGATTCTCCTCCGTCCCCGGCGCGTACAGCAGCCGTGGCGATGTGCTGAAGGGATCGCGCTCAGGCGGCCCGGTCTGCAGCACCGGTACCCAGTGCGCTCCGCCATCGTCCGACCGGTACAGCCAGCCATCATCGCCGTGCACAAAGACGACCTGCCACTTGGCAAACAAGGGTGCCATGCTCAACAGGCTGGCCGTTCTACTAGCCCCGAGCTCGCCGGCATGATTCCAGTGCTCGCCACCATCTGTCGAGGTCAGCAGTTCGTTCGGCGCTGCCTGCGTGGAGCTGGACGGTTCCCAGGCCATGGCCATCAACGTGCGGTCCTCGGCAAACTCCATGGACATGTCAACCAGCTGCAGGTTGTTGACTCGTAATGGCTCCCAGCGGACCCCGCCATCGTTTGTGCGATACAGGTCGTTGGTGGAGACCAGCCTGACGAACGCCGTCTGATCCTGGACCCAAGCGGGTGACAGCAGGATCTCCGCGATGCCCATGCCCGGCAGGTTACCATTGAGCGGTTGCCACGACTGGCCTCCATCGCGGGACTCCCAGAGACCCAACCCGGGCAGCCCCGCGAGGAGGGTGTGGTCCTCGGCGTACGCCGTGGACACCGCGAGCGTGGTGACATAACCGCAGGCATGCTCCAGCCCGCGTGGGCGCTTCCAGGTTTCGCCGCCGTCGCTGCTGACCAGGAGCAGGCCGTGTGGTTGCCCAAAGACCCAGCAGGTCGTGTCAGGCACAGGCACCTCCCAGATGCCAAACAACGTGCGGTCCTGCGGCCAGCCCGGGGAGACGATCAGGGAACGCAGGGGCGTTGCGGGGGGCTCGGCTGCCACCAGTGCTTGAGGTCCTGGCGCCACGATTTCGCCTGCAGGATAGCGCTGTAGCTGGCCATCGGCGAGAAAGTACAACTGGTCTGTTGTCGAATCATAACCCACCAACTGGCCGGCCACTGGCGACGGGCTCACCATCTGCAGCGCCATCGTCTGGCTATCGAGGACACGGAGGTAGCTTCCAGCGGCCTCGTAGAGGCGGCTCCTGCTGGAGTCCAGAATCAGATCGGCAAAGCCGCCCTGCCACTGCGAAGATTCTGCCAGAGGCTGTCCATCATACGTCACCCAGCGATAGCCAAAACCCATACGATACCAGCTCGAGCCGTACAGGTAGCCGTCGTGGGCGATTGCCCGCGCTGTGGGCCCAGCCCCGCCGGTGCGCCCGATCTCCTTTCGCGTGTCCATCTCGTGGGACACGATGGTGTAACCCGACCACGGGGTGCAAACGTAGGTCAGGAACTCCAGGTGCAGGAGGCGCCGTTGGGCATCGTAGATTGCCTGTGCAATCGGCAGTGGGCCGCTGTGCGTGCCACACGAGCCTGGATCTGCCTGGACGCCAAGGACGAGCTTGTCGATTACCTCACCCCGCTGCGGGTCGACGAAAAGTACCTCATTGTTGCGAAAGGCCAACACGGTACCGGTGGCCGGATCGGCCCATGGCCCAGGCACTGTCCACAGATCGGTGGGCGGCAGTTCCACCGCACGATGGATCTCGCCCGTATGGAGATTGAGTACGGACAGACCCTCGCTGCCCCGGTCGACGTACAGCCAGCCGTGCACGCCATCCACCGCAAAGGACCCGGTGATGGGGTATGTCTGCAGGAGCCGACCGTCGCCTGCATCTAGGGCTACAATCTGACTCTGCCCGTCCACCACGCCAGAGAGGTATATCCGGCCTCGCTCACTGTCCACAACCAGCGGCGGCTCCACTTCCTGCACCCTGCGAGGAGTTGGGCTGGCGGAAGGGGATGTTGGTGCGCTCGTTGGAGCCAGCGTCTCCGTAGGAAGCGCGGTTGAGATGGCAATTGTCGGCGTCGCTGCGGCGGTGGTCGCAGACTCGGTAGGTGTGGCAGCACCAGGAATCTCCGTCGCAGGTCCATTGGTTGGAGCGCAGCTCGATGCGACACAACTCCACGTCAGAAGAACTGCCAACAGAACTCGAAGACTTGTCCTCATGGGATCACCTCCACTGCCGCCCAGATGGGGCTATTGTACAACGCGCGGTGCTGTCCATACGTGCAAGACGAGGCGGCGCCGACAGTTGTTCCGCTGGCCCCGGACAACGAACACTCGCCGCCTCGGTCACGCCCGCGCATCCGGTCTGGACACACCGATTCTCGCATCGATTCACCGAAGGAATCTCAGGCCGGTCTCCGTCACTGCTGCGCAGGTCACGATGGGCGGATTTTGGAGGCTCGTCCCGGCCCTGGCAGGAGATCGCCGTGCGCGGCAGAGAATAGCCTCAGCATGGTCTGCTGCCCGCGGCATAAGCAGCTCTTGTTTGGCAAACTGATTTGGGCTTGCTAGAATGATGCGCCACCAACCGATCCCCACCCCCAGATCGCCGTTGACGTTGATAGGATACAGTCGATTTCAAAGATGGACAAGTGTCGCCCCTTCCGTTCCTGTGATCGGTTCTTCGCGGCGCTGTGGGAAGGTTCCACGTCCTGTCATGGCGCGTCTCAATTGCAGCAGGAGGTTACGTGAAATGGGTGAGCAGGACCAACCGACGCGAATCATAAACAGCGTTGCGCCCATACGTGTCTGTGACAACGGCGGCTGGACGGACACTTGGTTCGCCGAGCATGGCAAAGTCTTCAACATCGGTGTTTATCCGTACGCTGAGGTGCAGATCGCGGTCTATCCTCGCCAAACCAGCAGGGCGCGAGTCGTAATCTACGCTGAGAACTTTGGTGAACGCTACGCACGAGATCCCGACAAGACGACGTGGGACCGGCATCCGCTGCTAGAGGCTGCTATTGAACGCATGGGCGTGCCGGATGACGTGGCCATTCAAGTCACGATCTTCTGCGAAGCTCCTGCAGGAGCTTCTACGGGCACCTCGGCTGCCGTCACCGTGGCTCTTATCGGCGCCATGGACCGCCTCACGCCTGGGCGCCTGACCCCACACGAAGTCGCCTACGTGGCCCAATCGATCGAGACAGACATGCTCAAACAGCAGTGTGGGATTCAGGATCAGCTCTGTTCAGCCTATGGTGGCATCAACTACATTGAGATGTTCCAGTATCCCTACGCTTCTGTGTCTCAGATTTGGGTGCCGAACACCACTTGGTGGGAGCTGGAGCGCCGATTGGCACTCATATACCTGGGCAAGTCTCATCACTCGTCACGGGTACATGAGAAGGTAATCCAGCACCTGGAAGACGCTGGACCAACCGCCAAGCAACTGGAATCGCTGCGGGGCACGGCACAACCCGCTCGAGATGCACTGTACGCCGGCGATTTCCTGGCGTTCGGCCGGGCAATGGTTCAGAACACCGAAGCGCAGCGCGATCTGCATACCGACCTCGTCAGTCCCGATGCTGAGCGCGTGATCGAAATCGCCAAGGCCCACGGAGCGTGGGGCTGGAAGGTGAACGGTGCAGGAGGCGAGGGGGGCTCGCTCACCATTCTATGTGGTACACTGTCCCATGCCAAGCGGGCCATGATACGCGAAATCGAAGAAGAGAACTCTCTCTTCCAGAACATCCCCATCTATCTGAGCCGCTTCGGCCTGCGGAGCTGGGAGACAGACATGGCAGACACATAGCAGCTGCGTGGTGCTCTGCCAAGAGGATTGGTGATGTGTTCCTCCCGCGACCTCGAGTGCACGGAGTCACATGCTGTCCGTAAGACGGCAGAGATTCTGCAGCTACTACTGCAATCCATTGAGCACCCGTGGCTAGAGCTGGCTCGAGGGGCTTATGATAACACGGGAGACCAACCACCGGCCCGAAGCGACGCCAGCTTGACAGAGTGCGCATGTTGTGATAGCATGACAAATGTCATGACATTCGTACCTTTGCTCCTCGGCTGATTCCTCTTAGATCTGGAGCTGACCTCTCAGACGAGAATGGGGGGACATGGCAGAACAGGGAAGACTATCCGTCGACAAGACGTGTCCTGTCCAGCTGTGGTACCAACTGCGCACTGCGATGGTCTCCCAAATCGTCAGCGGTGCTTGGCAAGCCGGCGACCAGATCCCAACCGAGAAACAGCTCTGCCAAGCGCTAGATGTCAGCCGCTCGACCGTTCGCAAGGCCTTCGAGTCCCTGGTTCGTGACGGATTCGTATTGCGCACGCCAGGCAAGGGGACCTTTGTTGCAGCGAGACCCATGACGCACATCAGGGTTCCGCCTCTGGGATTCCACCGTACAATGACCGGCCGTGGATACGCGGTCCGCAGTCGGGTGCTCCAGATGCAGGTTATCTCGGCACCAAGGGACCTGATAGAGAACCTGAATCTTCACCAAGGTGCCGAAATCCTGTACATCCACCGTCTTCGGTACTTGAACGACCGCCCAATGGTGCTGTCCAAGAACTACTTGGTCCATGAGCTATGCCGCGGCATTGAGAATGAGGATCTCAGGGCGGGATCGCTGTGGGCAAAGCTGGAGGCAATGCTCGGACGTCAGGTGGTCGGAGGAATCCACACCTTCTACGCCGTCCCAGCTACAGACGACGAGCGAGAACTGCTGCAGCTCCCGGAGAACGTGCCGATGCTGATGAGTGTGGGCATCAATTACCTCGATGACGGAACGCCCTTCGAGCGAGCGGAAGTGAAGATACCTGGGGACAGCGGTTTTCTGGTAGCACGACACGTTGCGCAGTCGGCGTCGCTTCCTGTGGACATCGGTGCAGCCTCGGAGTCATCTGCGAGATGAAAGTTGTGCTGATCATCTCGGACAGCTTGCGCCGCGATCACCTGGGATGCTACGGCAATCCACGGATACGCATGCCCAAGTTGGATCGCTTTGCCAGGCACCATTGGTGACGACGAATGGGCTTTGATCTACGCCACGCAGGGCCAGCTGCTGAAACTCTACCACCAAGGCCAGTACACTGCGCCATCCAACGACGTGCCGCAGGAGAGCGAGAGAGGGGCGCGCCGTCTGCACGCCAAATCCATGGCTCCTAGAGGACGTGGGTACTCCAACGTGACTATTGTCAGCGCCCAGGCGGTTGCATCAAGCTTAGGAGGAGGGACAAGGGAAGGGAGGTGATACGCAGGCAATGGTATAGGAGGAACTGGTTCGGTTGCACAGTGCATAGGCTGCCTTACGCGTTGTGCAAACCATTGTTGGAGAGCAATTCAGGAACGTTGGGCGAATACTGAAAGGAGACACCGGATGTCGAAGAGCAAAAAAGGGATGAGCCGTCGCGAATTCCTGAGGAAAGCTGGCCTGGGCGTGGGGGCAATGGCGGCAGCGAACGTGCTGGCTTCGTGCGCGCCGCAGGCAACTGCAACGCCTCAGCCAACCCAGGCGCCCCCGACGGCCGTTCCGGCAACAGCCACCCCGGTCCCGCCAACGGCGACTCCGATGGAGAAGGCCAAGATCACCTGGTGGACCGAAAGTGCACCGGAAAGCATCCAGAATGCCTTGCTGGATCTGTTTGTCAAGCCGTTCAACGAGAGCCATCCCAGCATCGAACTGACGATGGAGTTCGTGGCCGACCTGTCAGACAAGATCAACACGGCAGTGGCTGGAGGTGGAGGGCCCGATATCATTGAGGTCGCTGCGCCCCAGGTCATTGACCAGTTCTACGACAGCGGCTACGTCATCGAGCTGGACGCCTTCGCCGACCAGTACGGCTGGGCGCAGATCATGGCGCCGTGGGCCATCGGTGCCGGGTCCTACCGAGACAAGTTGATCTCGGTGCAACTGGCCCAGGATACCGAATTGCTGGTCTACAACCGTGGCCTGCTGGAAGAGAAGGGCTGGACCATACCCAAGGAAGCGGACCAAGTCCAGGATATCGTCAAAAAGTGCATGGATGAGAATATCGTCCCCTTCGCCAGCCACAATGCCTGGCCAGTCTATCACTCAGCGATTTGGAATAGCTATGCGTCAGCCCTCAGCATCTACAAATGGCTGTCCGGCGAGATTCCCTTTACCTCTGAGGAGTTCGTCGGTGCATGTGAGTTCTTCAAGATGATGGTCAACGAGGGATGGATGGGGCCGGATGTTTGGGACATGAGCTTCGGCAGCGAATGGGCCCTGCTCACCTTGGGTCAGGCCTTGATGAAGATCGACATGTTCACCGCATTCAAGACCGGAGCCGATGCCTTCCAGGAGTTTGACTGGGACGTTGCACCGATACCAAACCTGCGCGAAGGCATCACCAATACATGGCAGGTGGGATCCGGGGAAGCACTGGCCATATCGGCAGGCTGCCAGCATCCTGAGGCGGCGGCTGAGGTGCTTAACTTCATCTACTCAGACCCAAAGCGGGCAGGCCAGATCATGGCCACAAACCCCGGAGAGTGGGTTGTCCCCATCAGCGTCGCCGAGTCGGACATCCCAGATACCCTGGATCACAGGCAGCGCAAGACCATTGTCTGGCTCAACGAAGCGGCCATGGAGAACAAGGTTGGCTACGTAACCTGGACATGGTGGCCACTGCCCACCCTTAGCGTGACGATGGAGCTTGGCGGCCAGCAACTGAGTGGTGAGATCTCCAGCGAGGAGTTTTGCGCCAAAGTCCAGGAGCAGTTCGAGCAGGACCAGGCTGCTGGCATGGTGCGGCCGGTTCCCAGCACCTTCGGTGCGTGATCAGGGACTGCAGGCAGGCGCTGGCTCGGTTTGGCTGCTGAAAAGTGGCTGCCACGCGCCTGCCTGTGAACAGCTTCAATCGACAGACCCCAGGTACCCGGCAGGTGCAAGCGCCACCACGGTGCCGCCTGCCGGTCGCCATCCCCGACGTCTGACAGATTCGGAGGTTTCCCATGCCAACGCACAATCGAGCCGCGGAGGCGCAACGCCCAGCACAGATCTCCAGAGCCACGCGGGGAGTTCGCCCACTGCTGTTTGAGAAACACATCATCCCCTGGCTTTTCCTATTACCTGTGTTGGCACTCAACCTGCTGGTGATGCTGGGTCCGTCCGTTGGCTCTCTGTACTATGCCTTCACCGACTGGAAGGGTATCGGAGCGGCCAACTGGGTGGGCCTGGAGAACTTCAGGCGCATGTTGCAGGACGCACTGCTGGCCAAGGCTTTTCGCAATAATGTGAAGTGGCTTGCCATGGCCCTGACCATCCCACCGACGCTAGCCCTCCTGGTAGCGACGCTGCTATCCGAGATACGGCGTGGACAGCGATTCCTACGGGCTATCTACTACCTGCCGCTGGTTATCTCCACCGCAGTTGCCGCGCAGGCTTGGCTGGGCATCTATCATCCGATGTTTGGTGTGACGGCTTGGCTGAAGAACCTGGGGCTGGAGTCGCTCAAGATCCGGCTGCTCGGCAATCCGAGGCTCGCCCTGTACCTGGTCTTTATTGCCAGTGTGTGGAAAAGCTGGGGTTTCCCCATGGTGATGTTCCTGGCGGCGATGCAGCAGATACCGACCGAGCTGTACGAGTCGGCGATTATCGACGGTGCAACGCGATTCCAACAGTTCCGCTACATCACCATCCCCTCCATCCGGCCGACGATTGTCCTGGTGCTGGTGTTCACTCTGATTGGCTCCATGCTGGTGTTTGACTACATATACATCATGACCGGCGGGGGGCCGAGCAATAGCACCGAGGTCATCGCCTTACGCATGTACACATATGCTTTTAACCGCTATCAAGCCGGCTATGGCGCTGCAATCGGAGTCTCGCTGACCATCTGGTCGGCCATCGTGACGCTCGGATTCTTGTGGCTACGACGGCTGGGATGGGAGGTGTGAGATGATGGTTTCACGCAGAAAAGCTGGGCGAACCCCGTCACTGCTGATCAACTATGTCTTTCTAGGCATCCTCGTGCTGTTCACCCTCTATCCATTGCTGTTGGTTCTCTTGAATTCGGTCAAGACGCCAATGGAGACGATCACTAATCCGATGGGCCTGCCAACAGAGTGGCGCTTTGACAACTTTCGCGAGGTCTGGGATGAGGCTGCATTCTCGCAAGCCATCCCCAACAGCCTTGTCGTGGCCACTGCAGCGGCGGTGGGGGTGACCCTGCTCGCTGCGCTGGCTGGATACTCACTGGCACGATTGAACCCCCCTGGAGCTGGCGCGGTTACCTTGTACTTCCTTGCTGGAGGTAGCCTGCCCGCGCAGATGTTCCTGGTGCCGCTGTTCTTCCTATGGCGCAAGCTGGGATTGGTGGACAACTTGTGGGGGTTGATGCTGATCTACCTGGGCGTCCAATCGCCTTTCGCCTGCTATCTTATGCGTTCGTTCTTCATCGGCCTTCCGCCCGATTTTGAGGATGCCGCCATGGTAGATGGCGCCACGCGATTGCAGGCCTTCTGGCACGTCATGCTGCCGCTGGCCAAGCCGGGGTTCCTGACTGTATTCCTGCTGACCTGGATGGGCGCCTGGAACGAGTTCTTCTTCGCCAACATCTTTCTGCATCGGCAGGCCGTGCAGACCGTGGCCTTGCGCTATGTCGTCTTCTCCGGCGAGTACTACACCAATTGGTCGATGACCAATGCGGCTGGAGTCTTGCTGATGATTCCAGTGATGATCCTGTTCCTCGCCACACAGGACACATTTATCAAAGGTATGACCCAGGGTGGGCTCAAGTTCTAGCGCAGTCCTGGCAACGAGTGAGAGCTGCACGTAGGTCGCCAAACGATGACCCGCGAGGAGGTGCATTGGTGAAGAGGACTGCGATCGTCGTCTCACATACCCACTGGGACCGCGAGTGGTATCTGCCCTTCCAAGAGTTCCGCATGCAGCTGGTGGACTTGGTGGACGCTCTGCTCGACCTGCTGGCCCAAGACGCCGATTTCAAGCACTTTATGCTGGATGGTCAGTCCGTCATCCTCGATGACTACGCAGAGGTGCGACCAGGACGCCAGGCTGAACTGGCGAAGTACATACAGGACGGTCGGATCTCTGTCGGTCCGTGGTACACCCTTCCAGACGAGGCCCTGGTTAGCGGCGAAGCACTGATCCGCAATCTGATCGCTGGGCAGCGCTCGGCAGCACCCTTCGGGCCAGTGATGCAAGTCGGGTACCTCCCAGACACTTTTGGACACCTCAACCAGCTGCCACAGATCGTCCGCAGTTGGGGCCTCAAGGCGGCGGTTGTCACGCGCGGTGTGCCCGACAACCCGTGTGAGTTCCTCTGGGATGGGCCAGACGGCGTGCCCGTTTTGACGATCAATCTGCGCGACAGCTACGGCAATGCCGTGTACCTGTATCCAGGCGAGGACCTGGTGCCCAGAGTGAAGAAACTGGCACAAAGCCTTGGCCCCTACGCTACGACACCCTACTTGCTGTTCATGAACGGCATGGACCACAACCCTGCGGAAGCAACCATACCCGAAGCGCTGCGTCAGGCCAACGCAGCCCTCGAGGACTTGAAGCTCGTCCATGGTAGCCTGGAGCAGTTCGTGGATACGGTGATCGCCGCCCATCCCGAGTTGGAGCATCGCTCTGGCGAGATGCGGGACCACAAGATGCACTACCTCCTGCCCGGCGTGCTGAGCACGCGGATGTGGATCAAACAACGCAACGCCGCCTGCCAGCGGCTGCTCGAGAGGTGGGCCGAACCACTTGCAGCCTGGGCCACAAGGCTTGGCGCTCGCGACCGGCGGCCCGTTCTGGGCCAGGCCTGGCGCTATCTGCTGCAGAACCACGCCCACGATAGCATCTGCGGCTGCAGCATCGACCAGGTCCACGATGAGATGGAGCCGCGCTTTGACTGGGTAGAGCAGATTGGCAACAAGGTGATCGGCGAGAGCCTGGAGACCATCACTGGCAGCGCGCTCTCCGCCACTGGTGAGGGCGCTTACCATCTAGCCATCTTCAATTCCGAAGCCGGACCGCGGACCGATGTGGTCGAAGCCACCTTCGAGATGCCCGTCCCTGGCGACACGTTCGCCTTGTACGATGCTCAGACCGGCAGTCGAATTCCGGTAGAGATTCTGCACCGGCAAGAGCAAGAGCCGTTCTCCTTTGTCGCTGACTCCAGCATTGCCCGGCTGCTTCTGGGAGAGATGGCCGACGGTAGGCTGGTGAACAAGCGTCTGCTGGGCATGTCCATCAAGCGCGACGACAACGACGTGTATCTGGACATGAGCGCTGGAACCGTCGGGCGTCCGGATGAGCAAGAGCTCGGTGAATTCCTGGCCGAGATCAAGCGCCTCGCTGGCTCTGGGGAGAAACTGACTTTCCACTACCAGATGCGCTATCGGCCGGAAGTGCGTGCACGCTTTGTGATCGAGCAGGTTCCGGCGATGGGGTATAAGGTACTGAGGGTGGTCCCTGACGATGAGGGGCCCAGGCAACCAGCAGCTGCGACAGAAGGGGCTCAGATCGCGAATGAGTTCTTCACGGTGAGCGCGGATCCTAAGGACGGGACGCTCACCGTGATCGATAGGTCATCTGGCAGAGCCTTCGCTGGACTCAACCGGTTTGTGGATGGCGGAGATGCGGGCGATGAGTACAACTACTCGCCGCCTCTCGAGGCGGACAACTTTGTGCGCGTCCCTGAAGGAATGCCTGAGATCACCATCAGCAGTACGGTGACGACCCAGACGCTGAGCATCAAGGTGAACTATCGCATTCCAGCTGAGCTTGCAGCTGATCGCAGAACGCGCTCGGCCCAGCAGGTTGACCTGCCGATTGAGACCAAAGCAATCCTCTATCCTCATGTGCGAAGAGTCGATATCGAGACGATGGTGCATAACCAAGCGGAGGATCACAGACTACGCGTCCACTTTCCAACCGGAATCCATGTCAAAGAGGCCTGGGCCGACACGGTATTTGACGTAATCTCACGGCCAACGGGTGAGCTGACCTTTGGGCAGGACTGGCGTGAGACGCCCATGCCCACCTTCCCCCAGCGATGCTTTGTCGACGTGAACGATGCGTCGCATGGCCTGATGGTAGCCAGCGATGGTCTTCCGGAGTACGAAGTAATGCGCGACGACGATGGCTGTACCAGCGTCGTCACGCTTCTGCGCTGCGTGGGGTGGCTATCCCGAGGCGATCTATTGACCCGCGCTGCCAATGCTGGCCCGACAACAGCCACGCCAGGCGCGCAGTGCCCGGGGAGGCATCGCTTCCGCTACTCGATTATCCCCCACCAGGGGACGTGGAAAGACGCCTTTCGGCTTGCGCATGAGTTTGTCACGCCAATGCGCGCAACCTTGGTGTGGGGCGGCTCGCCCTCCGAAGCAGCGCACAGCCTGGTACGCGCCGAGCCAGCGGAGGTGGTTGTGAGTGCGGTGAAGCAGCCTGAGGACGGCGAAGGACTCATCGTCCGCGTCTACAACCCGCTTCCCCAAGCTGTCAACCTACGTCTGGATTTGGGATTGCCTTTCGAAGATGCGACGCTTGTCAACCTCCGAGAGCAGGCAGATCCAGAGGAGCACGCTACGGCGGGTATGCGCTTTGTGAAGCCACGACATTTCGAGATAAAGTTGGCAGGCAAGCGCATACAGACCATCCTCTTCAGATGATGGTCAGATGACGAAAGGTGGTGGGCTTGATGACGGATGCGGGACAGCCGGGAAACACCCAGCTGTACAAAAAGGTCTACGGTTGCATCATGGGCGGGGCGTGCGGCGACGCTCTGGGAGCTCCGCTGGAGAACATGCACTGCCTGGACATCGAAGCGCAGTTCGGGCGCGTTGAGGGCTTTCGACCGTTTGTGACCCCGCGAGAGCGCGAGCACTTGCCCTATGAAGTGATTGACAAGTTTGAGCAGGAAGAACCCCACTGCGTGCTTTGGGAGACAGGCGGAGCTTGGGGAGACACCCCTGGAACCTATACTGACGACATGCGCTTCCGTCTCCTCGTCTTGCAGGCGATTGTACGCAAAGGCGGGCGTATAGACGGCATGGATGTGGCTCACATGCTGATGAACTACCGCCTTACTGCCTGGGGCGCTACAGATAGCCCAACCTACTCTTGGGAGATAGCGGAGCGTGGAATCGAAAAAGCCTGGACTCCTGACATCGCCTCGGTGGAGTTCATCGTCGCTGCGGGGTCGCGTCGTAAGGCGCTGTGGCCCGATTGGGGATGGGATGGTCCGCTAGGGATTGTGAATGCCTGCCGGCCAGACCTCGCGGCTGAGGATGGCTACGTCGTGGCGGCAGCGGTGGCCGAAGCCTTCAGGCCTGGCGCTACCTATCAGTCAGTGATCCGCACGGCTATTCAATACGCGCACACAGAAAAGCCACTTGGCAGGCAACTCGCGGTGCGCATTGAGAAAGCCATAGAAGCTGCTGGCAGCTGTGCAGATGTGTGCGAGTTTCGTGGTCCGTACTATGCCAAGTTCCTCAACAGCGTGAATGCCTTTTCCACTCTGGAGACTGTCCCGGCTGCCTTGGCTTGTCTGTACATTGCCAAGGGTGATCCGCGAATGACAATCATTGGTGCTGCCAATCTCGGCCGGGACTGCGACTCGTGTGCGTGTATTGCAGGGGAGATTGCTGGTGCTCTGATGGGCATCGACGCCCTGCCCCCTTCCTGGGTGGAGACGGTGAACGCAGCCAACCCCAAGCCGTATCTCCCACAGGTTGCTCGTGAGGTGACAGAAACTCTGCTCAAAATGCGAGACGAGGAGAGGACGCGTGTCGATGCCCTCTCCACGCTGGCCAGATAGGGGGTGCCTGTGGATTCCATACGCGTCGGGGTGATGACGTCGCCGGGGAACGTCGAGATTGCAGAGGTCCCGAAGCCTCAACCAGGTTCCGGCCAAGTGCTGGTCAAGATCGAAGCCTGCGCGATTTGCACCACGGAGCAGCGGATCTACAGCGGAATGCAAACCTGGAAGCGATTCCCCTACGTTGGCGGCCATGAAGCGGCGGGTATTGTGGAAGCCATCGGCCCGGACGCAGAGACGGACCTCAGGGTCGGTGACCACGTGGCTGTGTTCAGCTCAACATGTGGCCACTGCCACAACTGCAGGCAGGGCCACACCAACAAGTGCCTACATCGAGAGGGGTTCTGGGAGCACGCGGGGCTTTGGGGTACGTGGGGCCTTGCCGACTATAAGGTGG
>JBFEPU010000048.1:0-13171 GCA_041549915.1 Anaerolineae bacterium
CAGGTGCTCTCCTTCCATGAGCAGAGCGGCAGGGTCGTCACGGCATTGGAGCGCCAGGCGTACAAGGATGGCTACCACCTGGCCATGGGCTTTGGCGGCGACTCGTGCAAGGACTATTTGTGCAAAGGGATGATCTGCCAGTACCTGGACAGCGGTAGATGCCGTTTTCCGCACCGTGCCCGCCCAGCCATGGAAGCGGTGGGCATCGACGTCCTGGCTCTGGTCAACAAAGCGGGGTGGGAGGCATACGCGCTGCTTGACGATCTCAGCTGCGTGCCTTGCGCCATCACGGTGGGCATTGTCTTTGTCTCGTGAGCGAGGTGTGAGATGTCCGAAGATGTGATGCAGTTGTTGGACGGCTACCTAGCAGACGATCCATCGAGATGGGGAAAGCTGGCCAGTGATATCCAGTGGCGCCGCCTGCAGCTCACCTTGCTGCGCGAAATCCTCATTGAGCTGAGAAGACTGAACGAGCAGCTGGCCGAGGCCAGGGATGGCTAGCCTTGCACCTTGCCATTCCGCTCCACTGTCTCACGCCTAGCGACTGAGCACGCGAGACAACAGGGATCGGTGCAACTCGACGGCATCCGCAGGACACAGCTCATGGCAGCAGTAGCAGCGAATGCAGCGCTCGAGGTCCATGTGCGCCCGCCCATTCAAGATGGTGATCGCTTCGACCGGGCAGTTGTCCTTGCAGACACCACAGACGGTGCACCCGGGGCCAGCCTGGGGGCTTGCCAGCAGTTGGTCCGTGACCCAGGCGGGAACAGGTCGCGGGATCATGCGCGTGTGTTCGACGCCGGTGCGTGGCCGCCTGAAGCCAGCGACCTTGACGCTGTCCACGGGACTGCCCAGGATTTCGATGTCTTTGACCCGCGCGGAGGTCAGGCCCCTTCGCGCGGCCGCAGCGATAGGCGGTACACTCAGCGGCGCCATGCCCGCGATTGTGGCAGCAACCACGTCCACTGCTACGGGGTCGGTGCCCGCCAGCAGCAGTCCGACGTGGCGTGGATTGCCTCCGGATGGACCATCGCCTTCCATGCCTACGATCGCGTCCATGACAGTCAGAACAGGCTTGCAGTACTCGAGGATGTCGACCAGCATCGCCGAGAAGGTCTCTACCGTGGGAAACCGGGCGTGATAGCGACCCTTGGTCACACCCGGCACTGTGCCAAAGAGGTTCTTTATCGACCCGGTGAACTGCACCAAGCCATGGGTCTTGAACTTGGGCAGGTTGATGATCGCATCGGCCTCGACGACGGCCCTCAGTGCATGGAAGCTCTTGGCCGCACGGCACTCGGGACATGAGACACGCACGGTGCGAAAGTCATCGTTGAGCACGGCCCGTGCCTCTTCCGCGGCCGCCAGCATCCCTGTGACTTGATATACCTTGCTCAGCGCGCGCCGGTTGAAGAGCCCGCCCGGGCTGTCCGCGATAATCGGCGTGGCTCCGGCTTCCCTCACCCACCTGGCCACCGCTGCAACGATGGCCGGGTGCGTGGTTATCGCCTTCTCCGGCGGCTGCCCCTGCAGCAGGTTGGCTTTCAGAACGACTCTCTGCCCCGCCTTGATCAAACTACCCTCACTTGTGACTGCCTGCAAGCTCTCGTACAGAGCCCTCTCCACCGTCCCGGGACGGTAGTCGGGGCATCTGGCAACGTACACTCCGGTCAACTCCCCCTCCTACGCCGCTGGGATACCAGCAGCGCGAATCGTGGCGGGGATTATAGCAGAAACCACCCGCCAGGTACAGTGCTTGGTTTTGGCCGGCAAGGGGAAACCGGGCGCTTCACGCGCCCGGTTTGTCTCCCCTGGTTCTAGTGCGCCCAGACCAGGTTGGAGGTCATGTCAGGGGAAGTTGGCCAGCAGGTGGCGCCGTGGGTTCGTCCCGCGGAGGGCGTCGGACCAGGATGAGCCGTGCCAAGAGAGCGCCATCATCCTCAGGTGTGCCGACGGCCACGATGTGATCTCCGACCTGGATGTCCAGGATGGTGGGCTCCTCCACATCTGGCACACGGAACCGCGTCTTGTCGTCGGTCCGGATGGTGTGCGTGTCGTTTGGGTCCTGGACGGTCAGAGTCGAGGCAGCAACTGTAAGGACCTCACCTCTGACCACGAATCGATGTGCGGAAACCGACGGCAGCACACCCACAGCGCGAGCCTGGATCCGGCACAGGCCGGTTGGATGGCCGACGACGAGCACCCAGTCGCCGATGCGGATATCAGCTATCGTTGGGTTCTCCACTCCGGGCACACGGATTCTGGTAGAGTCGGTGATCGCCACCGTAACCACATTCTCACGCATTCTCACGCGCAGCGCCGTTTCAGCGACGTCGGTCACCCGGCCCCGCAGGCTCACAGGGCCACGCGCGTCCTGCGGAATGACCGCCACCAGCTTGGCCAGCCAGGCCTCGGCGTCGCTGGCGTCCACCAGCGCGAAGACACGACTGCCCACCTGAATGTCCACCAACGTGGGCTCTTCAACGTCCGGCACATGGTACACGGTGCGCTCATCGGTCGTCAGCACCTTGTGGCCCCCAGGAGCGGCCACGGTAAGTGTTTGGCCCTGGATCTCTGTGACTTCTCCTTTCAGGCTGCGGATTGGCACTGGTGGCAGGACAGCCACGACGCGGGCCACGAAGGCTCCTACCTCATTCCGGCGGCCCAATACTAGCACCGAATCGCCAATGTGAAGATTGGCCAGTGTGGGCTGCTCCACGCCGGGCACCCGATAGCGCGTGCCTGCATCGACAGAGACTGTGATCTCGCCGCTCGGCGTGCCCAAGGTGAAGCCACCCGACGACTTGGCTTGTATACGTCCCCAAAGCACAGGTCCTTTGGGCCCCTGCGCTGGGTTCTGAGCCAGCACCAGCCCGGGTACAGAGAGCACTAGCACCGCAGCCAAGGCAACGAACGACAACTTTCTTCTGAGTTTCACGTTTGGTACCTCCTCCTTTGCTATCCTGTTTGTCTGCAGTATAGAGTGCCAATGTGATCCCCCTATTGCCATTGTGTAAGAAACCTGTAAAACAGGCCGGTCTTGGGGTCGATGCAGCCGCCATCATGGCCTGCAAACTGGTCCCCAGCCTCGCTGTCGCCTTGGGGCCGCATGGACCGCGGCGCACCAAATCGCTCTGCGCGGCGATGCGCGCCGCCCGGCACGGGCTGCCTCGCCGCGGCAGGTGTTGGACGCTCGGGGGTTGTCGACAACGCTCCTCACTGACAGCTCGACAGCGCTGGGCGCGGCGAATGAAGAATTGTGGCCAGGACGACGTCACTCTTGCGAAACCTTGATGCTTTGTTGGCCAACCAGGGCAGTGGTATAATCGCACCACGCATTCGGATGCTGCGTACACCACAGCTGAAAAGGTAACTCCCGGACAACCTTGATGTACCGCGACGACTGTGAGCAGGATTCACAAAACCCGTCTCGGCGAGCATCGTCGGTTATGTCATATTGCGCCCTGGCAGCAGGTGAGCCGCAGGCGCAGGCTCCCACGGGCAAGATGTGCTACGTGCTGTCAGGCGCCGTTGGCATGGACACAGTCGGCGGATCGCTGCCCTGCCAGACTCGATCGTGTGCGCACGCCAAGTTGGGCACAGGGCAAGGCCCAGAGAGCCTGTGACAAGTTGATCTGCAACCGCTGGACAGCGTGACGTCACTGCTGAGTTAGGAGCAAACAGCGATAGCTGAGCCTTACAGAATCATGGTGAAAGTGTTGTCAGTGAAGGGCGCCTGCCAGTTCGGGCACATGGTTGGCGACCAGGTGGTGTTCGACGGCGAGACAATAGATGGGCGGATCTGCCTGCATGCGCTCTATAGCTTCCTGCCCAAGGTCTTTGCCATGCGCTATGGAGCCGACTTCCCCTGGCTGGACCGTGAGCACCGAGACCTTGCCACTCATGCCTGCCCCGATGCCCAGAATCCGGTTGTGTTTGAGATCCGGAGATACAGAGAACCCCCTGGCGGAAGGAAGGGCCGTTGAGCGTCTCTTCGGTCCAGTGGCGGCGGATCCTTGGCCCTCTCGTGTTGGCGTTCTTCCTTCTGTCACCTTTTGGCTGTGCGGGCAGAACCCAGCCGAATACGCCCCCTACGGCCACGCCGCGGCCCGTACCCAGCGATGTGGCCATCTATCTCATGCTGACCGAGCGATACACTTCGCTGGCAACGATCATGAGGGTTCAAGAGATGCCTGCCGACGAAGCAGCGAGAATACTGCAGGCCCTGCAAGCCGTGGAACCCCCTTCTGGCTTTGAAGCGCTGCACGACCAGGCAGTGGATGCCTATCGACAGATTACCGCTGGCAAACTGCTGTTGCCGGGTTCAGACAGCGAGCTGCGGTCGGAGGCGTACTTTATGATCGACTGGGGCATTGCCCGTTTGCTCGACTATCGCGAGAAGCTCGAAGCTATGTAGTAGAGAAGGGAACCGAGAAAGACCGATGAAGGTACTTGCCATCACCGACGAGGTGGCGCCACTGGTCTACGACGCTGGCATCCAAGCCCGCTTCGCCGATGTGGATGTAGTCTTGGCGTGCGGCGATTTGCCACACTACTACCTGGAGTATGTGGTTACCATGCTGAACGTGCCCCTGTACTACGTGATGGGGAATCACGGCATCGATCTCAATAACTGTAGCAGCGATGGGGGCAAAGAGGGCCCGGGCGGTTGCATAGACATCGACGAGCGAGCCGTTTGCCATGGTGGCCTGCTCATCGCTGGACTGGAGGGTTCGATGCGATACAAACCTGGCCCGTACCAGTACAGCAATGGGGAAATGAGCCGCAAAGCGCTGCGGCTGGGCACGAGACTGTTGCGCCAGCGACTGTTCAGGCGTCGTCGCCTGGATGTGCTGATCACCCATGCTCCGCCCTTTGGCATTCACGACGGCAAGGACGTTTGCCACACTGGCTTCCGTGCCTTTCTGACCTTTATGGACCGCCACCGGCCACGGTACCTGATCCATGGGCACAGTCACGTTCACAGTCAACTCCAGATCACGACGACCGAATATGGCGACACAGTGGTTGCCAATGTGCATCCCTATCGCGTCCTCGAGATCTCCGCGCCCAGAACAACATCCCGAAGCAAAACAGCGTGAGCGACAAGCAAGACGCGACTGCGCTCCGATCAGCGCATCGATTTCACCATGCGGGGTGCGATGCGCACCATGAGCCAGGGCGACCGACGGCCCTGGTTCCAAGGTACGGTCGCGCCCGACATCTGGTTGTAGATCATGAGTCGCCGCCACTGCCCGGGTCAGCAGCACCGCGGCGACGTGGGGGAGCAAGCAGCAACCCACGAATCTGCCGGCGGGCGCTGGCCGCCACCTCAGGAACGAGCCTTTGCTCGCCACCATCCGGGATCGGCCAGCCAACCTACTGCTTCGTGCATGAGCGGCCAAACCGCTTTCGCTGGTTTGCGGCATGCAAACGCCTGTTCAGCTGAGCAGCTGGTGCAGTACTTTTTTGGTCATCCGCCCGGACGACGAACTTCGCTGCCACGCGCAGAAGGAGCACAAGTGATAGAACGAGTTGACGTCGTATCGGTCTTTGGCAGCTCGCAGGCCCCGCGAAGTAGCCCCGCCTATAGAGAGGCCTGGCAGGTGGGAACACTGCTCGCGGACAACGGGCTGACAGTGTGTAGCGGCGGGTATGGAGGAGTCATGGAGGCCGTGAGCCGCGGCGCGAAGGAGGCGGGCGGCACAGTCGTGGCTGTGACCAGCCGCTTGTTCCCGGATCTGAGGGCCAACCCCTGGGTGGACGAAGAGATTCGCACCGATACGTTCCCGGAACGATTGCTCAAGCTCATCGAAGTGGGGCATGCGTACCTGGCGTTGAAAGGCGGCGTCGGCACACTGACTGAGATCAGTACGGTGTGGAGCCTATTGCAGACCCACTCCATTCCGCCGAGACCCTTTGTCGTGCTCTCCGAACCGTGGCAAGGCCTGCTCGAGTTCTGCACTGAGGAGCTTATCATTCGAAATCGTGACTTTGAGTATGTGCAACTGGCCAGCACACCCGAGACGGCGGTGAGGAGTCTGGTCGAAGCGCTGCGAGCACAGCGATCATGAGCCACGGAGGCAAGCCGCCTGCCTTTGGGTGGACAGACTTGATGTTGGTCGCATTGCTTGTGATATGGGGAGCGAACTTTGCCGTCGTCAAGTCCGCCGTGTCGGAGATCACGCCGCTGGCTTTCAACGCTGTACGGTTTGGCACAGCGTCACTGGTGATTCTGCTGTTGGTTGGGATCATGGAGAGGGATCTTTACATACCCCGGAGCGATTGGGGCCTTTTACTGCTACTAGGCTTTATCAGCACTTCGCTCTACCAAACGCTGTTCATCACCGGTATAGCGCGAACGAGAGCCAGCAATGCGTCACTGATTCTGGCCACCGTGCCTGTGCATGTTGCCCTCATCGGAACCTTGACCAGGTCGGAGCAACTCGTTGGGCGCAACTGGATCGGCCTTTTGGTGTCACTTGCTGGCCTGTTCCTGCTGATCGGAGCCTCCAGCTCTGGGCTGGCGGCGGGAAGCCAGACGCTGATGGGGGATCTACTGATACTCGCGGCCACTGTCCTATGGTCTATCCACACCGTTCTGCTAAAGCGCCTCACAGAGAAGCACTCTGCGCTGAAGATCAGCGCCTGGCTCATGCTCACCGGCACGCCGCTCCTGGTGATTGTGGGGCTTCCTGATGTCCTGGCACAGGACTGGCAGGGCATCTCGCGGCAAAGTTGGCTCGGCCTGGCGTACTCGGCTGTGCTCGCCATCGCCATCGGCTATGTGATCTGGAATGTGGGTGTACAGCGGATAGGCGGCGCCCGCACCTCGGTGTACTCGTACCTCAATCCGCTTATCTCTGTGGTCGTGTCCTGGGCCTTTCTGGGGGAAAGCATGCAGCCACTGCAAACGGTGGGGGCTGCAGCGATCCTGCTTGGCGTAGTGCTGGGACGCTCCCGGCCCAAGAGACGGGCGAGCGAATGAGCCGTATTCGCCTTCCCACGCGGCCGGGCCCACCAGTCCGGCTGCCTGAAGGCTTCCAGGTGGTGCATTGGCCGAGTCAGGTGCTGGGAATGCGTATGAGTCTTGCTCTTTACCTACCCCCAGGCTACCACGCACGAAGCGACAGACGCTACCCGGTGCTCTACGTCCTGCATGGCTCGGGGCATGATTGGCGCTCTGTGCTCCTTGAGGTTCGCCCGCAGGATTGTATCACGGCCTTGGGGTCGGCCATTCTGGTCATACCCGACGGGAACCAGGGCTGGTGGCTGAATAGTCCCACCGTTCCCCGTTCTCAGTATGGTCAGTATGTTATGGAGTTGGTCGAACTGGTGGACAGGCGCTGCCGCACGATAGCGGGTCGTGGAGCACGAGGCATCTGCGGCTTTAGCATGGGCGGCTACGGCGCAATGCTGCTCGCCGCCCTGTACCCTGCAGCGTTCGGCGCTGCCTCATCGCTCCTGGGCCCACTGGACATCTTGCAGATGTTTCCAGACTACTATCGGCTTCGGCTGCTGTTGGGATCGGAACGCGACACGTGGCAGCGGTTCAATCCGGCCAGTCTAGTACAGCATCTGACCGAAACCCAGCTGTCCTTCTGCACAGCAGAAGACGCACCTGATCTTCCACAGAACGAGTCTTTTGCTTCCGCACTGCGCGTATTGAAGGTCCCTTTCCAGTATCACGTCTATCCCGGTGGACATGACACCAGCTTTGTGCGACAGCATGTCGGCGACCACTTGACGTTTCACCGCAGGGTATTTGACCAGACCATCCCAGGGTGATAGAAT
Organism: Anaerolineae bacterium; assembly: GCA_041549915.1. GTDB lineage: Bacteria > Chloroflexota > Anaerolineae > UBA2200 > UBA2200 > JBFEPU01. The sequence goes on from JBFEPU010000048.1 coordinate 7,795, forward strand.
CGTGTGACCCACGATCGTTCGTCGTGCACGGATAGAGCGCAACACGGCCCAGGTGATGCGCCAGCCTGCACAGCAGGAGGTGACAGCAGGGTGAACCTGAAAGAGCTAGCTGCGGCAAAGGCCGTGGAGATGGTAAGAAACGGCATGGTGCTGGGCCTGGGAACAGGCTCCACCGCGGGTTACGCCATTGAGATGCTCGGTGAGCGGTTGCGGGTTGGGACCCTGCGAGACATCACCGGCGTTCCTACCTCAGGCGGCTGTGAGGAACGGGCGAAGAAAGCGGGCATTCCTCTGACGACGCTAGAGGAAAACCCCGTGCTCGACCTGACTATCGATGGAGCGGATGAAGTGGGCCCGGATTTGGTCTTGATCAAAGGCCAAGGAGGAGCTCTGCTGCGTGAGAAGGTCGTGGCCCGCGCCTCTCGCCGTGAGGTCATTGTCGTCGACAGCTCCAAGCTGGTTGAGGTACTGGGCACCAAGGCCCCGCTGGCCGTTGAGGTGATTCGTTTTGGCTGGAATACTCATCTGGACAGGCTCAGGCGCCTTGGCAGCGAGCCTACCCTGCGTTTGCAGGGTGCTGACCCCTACGTGACCGATGAAGGCAACTATATCCTGGACTGTCACTTCGAAAGGATCGACGAGCCCGTCGTGCTGGAGCGTGAGCTGAATCTCATCCCTGGAGTTGTCGAGAATGGACTCTTCGTCGGGCTGGCGTCACTGGTGCTGGTGGCGTCCGAGTCGGGCGTGCGCGAGCTGAGGCCGCGCTGACGCCCAGCGACGGAAGGGCCCGGTCACCAGGTGGCCAGTGCGGGAACCAAGGTCATGGTCAGCCCTGGGCAACTGGCAGGCTCGGGTGGCAGAAAGGTAGACGCATCATCCATGGACTGGTCCTTGACAATTGGCAGTGTGCGCGGCATCAAGATCCGCCTGCATGTGACTTTTCTGCTGATTCTACCTTGGGCAGCCTACAACTGGGGTATCCTCATGAGACGAGGGTGGTCCGGCGCACTATATGGAATCGTGTTCACCCTCATCATCTTCCTTTGCGTGACGCTACACGAGCTGGCCCACAGCCTTGCAGCCACGTTCTACGGCGTGCGCGTGCGTGAGATCGAGCTGTCCCCCATCGGCGGACTGGCCAAGATGGATTCGATGCCCCAAAAACCGTCACAGGAGTTTGTGATGGCCGCGGTCGGCCCGCTGGTCAATCTGGTCATCGCCGTGCCACTAGGCGTTTTCGTCCTTTTGCTCATTGGCAGCCGCTCGATCAAGAGCGTGGGACACCTGCTCTATCTGATGAGCAAACCATCTTGGCAAGGATTCCTCCTGAACCTTCTGGCAACCAATCTGCTTCTCGCCGCATTCAACCTGCTGCCGGCCTTCCCCATGGATGGCGGTCGTCTGCTGCGCAGCATCCTCAGTTGGCTTGTTGGCCAAGGGCAGGCGACGAGATGGGCGGCACGAGTCGGGCAAGCGCTAGCGTCCATCATGGGCCTGGCCGGTCTGGCGACGGGGAATCTGATCCTGACCATGATTGGCATCCTGGTGTTCGTTGGGGCGAGGCAGGAGGAGCAATGGACTGAACTGCACGCGATGCTGGGCAACCTGCGGGTCGGCCAAGCCTTCGTCCACCCGTATCCAACATTGACACCAGGAGACACGCTGAACACTGTGCTGGAGCAAGCCATGCATGGCCATCAGGCCCCATTCGCGGTGGTCGAGGAAGAGCGGTTGCTGGGCATGTTGGGCCGATCCGACATCACATCTGCACTGGAGACCTACGGTCCGAGCGCCCGTGTGGGGGACATCATGCGCAAGCAGTTCCCCGCCGTGTCCCCAGACGACACCCTGATGCGGGCACGGCAGTTGATGGCCACATCAGGACTCCGGGCAGTCCCCGTGACTGACGGTGGTCGGCTCCTGGGAATGGTGACGGCACAGCAGCTGCACGAGATCTACAGCCTGCTCTCGGCGCAGCGGCGAACACCCAAGCACCTGAAGATGAAGCCTTAGGATCACACCGTAAGCACGACAGAAACCCGGTCTTTCGGACAGACCCGGTTTCTTCGCCCCTCCCAGAAGGGTTGGTTGGCTAGCAGGTGACGTGAAAAAGGCCAATCACCTTGCCTTCGGCCTTGTTCCAGGCGCGGATCGCTTCCGGGGTGCGCAACAGTCGCACCTCGCAGCCCTGCTCTTTCAGGAACGCGCTTGAGTCGTCATCCAGTCGCACCAGACCATGCTGGCCCGTGCCGATGATCAGCAGCTTGGCGCCGTCGTCGAAAACGTACTGGGCCTCGGCCAGCGAAATGCGATGCGATGTGCCGTACACGCGCTTGGACAGCTTCTTCTTCCGCTTTTTGACCTCGCCGTCCAGTCGGATGATCACATCGTGGCTGATCCTCTCACCTCCAACAGTGATCGAACCGAACTGCGTGGCGTCAATCCTTGGCTTCACAGCGCGCTCCGTCCTAGCCATAGCGACGGTGGTTTGCCACGCGCTCGTCTGCCACCTGCTTCAGTTCCTCGGCATTGGTAGCCGGCATGCGATCCAATTGGATGTCGGGGGCATGCGTCCGGATATGATCCTCGACCCCTTGGGGGACACCATACTGGGACTCCGCACTGCCGACCAGCGTGATGTGATGTCGGGTCCCGTGCACCACCATTGCGTCGTCGTGGCTCTGGCCATTGGTGACCTTGTAGGTGTCGAAGTAGTTCTCAAGCGCCCGGCGCCAGCTGTTGGGGACGTTCTGGGCCATCAGGACGAAGTGACTCTCGTAGCCCGGCCCAGGCGGTGCGACCGCCACAATAGCGTCGTGCAATCGCCTGGACAGCGCACGATCAAAATCGAAATCCGACCACTGTGAGAAAGGCCCGCTGGTGAAGATGAACGCGGCGATCACATAGTCATCTCTCTCGAGCTCACCATTGTACCACTGTAACTGCTGCCAGTACTGGTCCTCGCTGGCAAACGTCTTCCACCCTTTTCGCGGCCGGGGAGGGTCTGCTGCACCACCGTCTATGCCGCACTCGGTGATCAGAAACGGCGGTACGGCATCGGTCTCCTTCTTCCACTCCGCGTAGGTGCGCCTGTAACGCAGGCAGTGCCAGGTCACACCTGACTGCATGCTAGGCGCACCGTACTCGTGCAATCCGACATAGTCCAAACTGGTGAAGCAATCCACATAGTGCTTGGCGTCCTCAGGCTCCGGCCAGCCTTCAGCGAGGCACAGACCCACAGTCTTGTAGCCACGAGCTTGCATCAGCTCGCCCCACCGCTTGGTGAACTGGACCAGATGCTGAATGTCCTGTTGGGCCGGTGGGTTGGGCTCATTGACCGACTCCCACGCGTGGATCCAGGGGCGTTGCTCATACTTCTCGCGCCACAGCTCGAAGTAGTCTTCCGCTCCAGCGGCACCTCTGCCCCAGTATCCCCTTTCCACGTCTTCCGCCATGGACCAGCGTCCTATCACTTTGCTGTTCGGGAACAGATTTTCCTCAGCCGGATCCAGCACCTTGACATACTCGGAATTGACCAGTTCCGTGGACCATGGTGTGAGGGTTTGGAAATGCCAGTTAAGCTTCATTCTAACGGCTCCTTTCTGCACATGGTGATGCCACAAGGGCTGTTGCCCCATAGAGCCAGAGAACGCGGTTCGAACCTACGCGGGGAACGGTGACGGCTTCGAAATCTCAGGGCGTCGACTACAGTATACCGCTCCTATTATGACCTGTCAATTGCCGTCGCACACCTTCGCCTTGCCATCCAACGGCTTTTGGACTAGAATCGGCCAGCACGCACTGCGAGGCACTTGATGAAGCTTCTGCGCTCCACTGTCAACGCGCTGGAGACCGATCTGCCGACCATGGCCAAGGAGTACTTACTGGCCATCCTGGAGGCAGCACTGCGGGCGGTGGATCCGGCCACCGCTGTGAAGCGCGCTCTGCAGGTCGAGGGGAACACGTTGCGCGTAGGTGCGAAGAGCTACGACCTGGCTGCCTATGAACACATCTACGTGGTGGGCGCAGGCAAAGCGAGTGCGGCAATGGCCGTGGCAGTGGAGGAGGCCCTGGGCGAGGGCATCACGTCCGGCTATGTCAACGTCAAGGACGGATACACCGCGCCCTTGCGCACCGTCACCCTCCACGAAGCCGGCCATCCGCTGCCGGACGCCCGAGGCATTCAGGGCAGTCAGCAGATGGTCTCCCTCTTGCGCGGCACCGGACCCCGAGACCTGGTATTGTGCCTGATCTCCGGTGGCGGCTCGGCTTTGATGACCCTGCCGGTGCAAAGCATCACCCTCACCGATATGGGGCTCCTCACCGATGCTCTGCTGCGCAGTGGAGCCACCATCAACGAGATCAATGCCATTCGCAAACACCTCTCGCAGGTCAAGGGTGGACAGCTGGCGCGCCTGGCCCAGCCAGCGCAGGTCATCGCGCTCATCCTCTCCGATGTCATCGGCAACCCTCTCGATGTGATTGCTTCCGGCCCGACAAGCCCCGATCCAACCACCTTTGCCCAGGCATATGCTGTGCTGCAGAAGTACCGCTTGCTGGACGAGGTGCCAGCTGCCATCCTGCGCCACCTGGAGCAGGGAATGGAAGGGCAGGTGCCAGAGACAGCCAAGGCAGGAGAGGAAGCGCTGGAGCGCACGCAGAACGTGATCATCGGCAGCAATGAACACGCCACCCAGGCAGCTCTGGTAAAGGCGCGTCAGCTTGGACTGAACACTCTGCTGCTCTCCACATTCGTCGAAGGGGAAGCTCGGGAGGTGGCCAAGGTTCTTGCCGCTATTGCGCGAGAGGTTGTTCACTCCGGGCAGCCCATCGCTCGCCCCGCCTGCATCGTTGCCGGCGGAGAAACGACCGTCACTGTGCGTGGCAGCGGCCTTGGCGGACGCAATCAGGAACTGGCACTCGCCGCAGCAGCACACATCGAGGGTTTGGATGGCGTGGCCATCGTCGCACTGGGTACGGACGGAACCGACGGCCCAACTGATGCGGCAGGCGCAATCTGCACCGGGCGAACCGCCCTGCGTGCAGCACAACAGGGGCTATCCATCGCTGGCTATTTGGCGGACAACGACGCCTATCGCTTTTTCCAGGCCCTTGGAGATCTGATCATCTCCGGGCCCACCAACACCAACGTGAATGATCTGATCCTCGTGTTGGCCTTTTAATGGCCCGTCAGGCCTGCACCAGGATTGTCCCAAGGACTTGAATCGCCGACTAAGGACCTCTTGCGTCGGCACACAGTGCACGAGATGCAAGCAAAGCTGCTACTGCAAACCGGGGCACTTATCATCGCCAACGGCCTTCAGTGCGACACATTCCCGGACATGGCTCGCTCTGAGTGGAAGTGCTTCGGCCATCG
>JBFEPU010000049.1:0-13128 GCA_041549915.1 Anaerolineae bacterium
AAGCGGAGCGGCGACGTGCATGGGTGCAGAGCACAGCGGGTAGCCTGCCGTTTCTGCTAGGGGCTGTCATCCTTCTGGTGCTTTTGGGATCGGTCGTTCTTGGCCAGGATCTGGCAGCTTACAGTCCGTACTCTACCTATCCAAACCTGCTCATAGACGGCGAGCTCCAGTACGCTCCATTCGAGCCCTCGGGTAGGTTCCCTCTGGGCACGGACCAGCAGGGACGTGACATTCTCTCTCTGCTGCTGTATGGTGCGCGACGTACGCTCACCTTGGCGTTCTTTGCCGTGTTGGCTCGTCTGCTGCTGGGCAGTATTCTGGGCGCTCTGTCCGGCTGGTTCTCCGACAGCATGTTGGACCGCGTTATCATGGGGCTCACGCAGGTGGTCGCGGCATTCCCTGCTCTGCTGATGGCCATGGTGCTCATTTATGCCTTTGGCATCCGCCAGGGTTTGTGGGTGTTTGCGTTGGCACTATGCCTCATTGGGTGGGGCGAGGCTGCTCAATTTGTGCGCGGTCAAGTGATGCACATCCGCGAACAGGACTATGTTGAAGGAGCCCTGGCCACTGGCCTGGGCGACATACAACTGTTGATGCGCCACGTCCTGCCCAACCTAGTACCATCACTGGTCGTCCTGGCCTGCCTGGAGATGGGTGGTGTGCTGATGATCCTCGCCGAACTAGGCTTCATCGGCGTGTTCATCGGCGGAGGGGCGCGGACAATCCTCGCTTCGGACGCGATGGTGACCTATTTCGATGTCCCCGAATGGGGCGTGATGCTCTCCAATACGTGGCGCAGCTTCCGCAGTCGACCATGGATGACGTTCTATCCTGCATTGGCCTTTACCCTGGCTATCATCGGTTTTAATCTCTTTGGCGAAGGCTTGCGGCGCCTCACCGAGCGGCTGACGCTCAGTATGCACCGCATCCTAAACCGCTACACAATTGGTGCGGCTCTGGGCGTCGGTGCCCTGATGCTGGTGGCCGCGGAAGGCACCGGCAGCTGGCGCCTGTTCACTTCCATTGCAGGTCAGTTCAGCAGCGATCGAGCGCTGGCTCACATTCGCTATCTGTCTTCAGAGGAACAGGGAGGGCGGGGCGTTGTCAGTGATGACTTGCGCGAGGCCGCAGAGTACATCGCCGGGGAATTTGAGGCTCTTGGCTTGCAGCCAGCAGGCCCGCAGTTGGACAGCGGGCTTAGTTACTTCGCCTCCGTGCCAATCGACTACAACAGGTTGACCAGTCTCCCTTCGCTCGAATTGTATGACAGCAGTGGACAAACGCTCATGCCCTTGGTCTATCGCACCGACTATGCGGAGATTCCTGACGAAGTGAACCGCTTTCGCAGTACAAGCTCTGAAGTCGTCTGCCTGGGTATGGACCTCGACGCGCCAGGCTGGCCGGAGAACTTGGACGCTGATGTCCCCAGTTTGCGGGACAAGATCATACTGCTGCCTACTGGGCACAAACCGGCAGCCCTATGGGCAATGCGCTTTCGTGGCATGCTGCTGGTGGTTGACAACGACGACTATGTCACCCACCGGCAGCTGGCCACCAAGGCGAGCGTCGGTCCCGCTGCGACTGGGGAAGACGCGGCGTATCTGTTCATCACTCGCGAGGTCGCAGATACCATTCTGCGGCAGGCCGGGACTACCCTGGATCAGGTCCGTCAGCGACAGAGCCGGCTCCAGGAAGACGATGGCTTTGTAATACGCACTGGGGTTGATGCTGTCATCGCCATGGACGTTACTGATAACGAGACGACGAAAGTTCCCTACGTCCAGGCTTTTATCCCTGGCCGGGAGGTGGGTTCTAGCTACCAAGACACGGGCATGGATCGGGAGCTGGTAATCCTGCTGGCCAACTACGATGGCTTGGGACGTGACTTGAACGGCACACTCTATCCAGGGGCCAACAAGAACGCCAGTGGCGTCGCGGTGATGCTGGAGACGGCTCGTCTGCTCACAGAAGCCGATTATGAGCCCTACCGTACCGTAATGCTTGTGGCCTGGTCGGGAGAGGAGTTGCGTGAGGGCCCTAGCTTCTGGGACATGCTCCGCAACCGGCCAGGGTTCCTGGAAAGGTACCGAATCGTGGGCGCGATCGAGCTGATCGGCGTGGGCGCAGGCACAAGTGATACGCTGCTTCTCGACCGCAGCACCAGCGGCCGTTTGACCGAGGCACTGCAGGAGGCTGCCAGGCGCAGCAAGGTCAACACCACCACGCTAGGCACTGGCATTCATGGTGTGTTCACAAGCCTGTATCCTGTGCCGGACCCCAAGATTCCCTTCATCTCTATCACATGGGATGGTAGCTACACGACAGCGCATACACCGGAGGACACCGTCCAGAACATTGAGCCCGACAAACTGACGGCGGCCGGACGAACCGCCGCGCTCGCCGTGATGTACTTGGCCCACGAGAAACAGTACTGAGCCCCAAAGCAACTGGTGCTGCCCCCGGCTTCACGAACCGCTACGCCTTCGCGACCGACGGATTCCTGACAGAGTACTGCATTGCCTGCCAAGCTGAAGCAACCCTGCGCATGCAGCAAATCAAGCAAAGCGGTTTAGCTGCTCATGGGTGAAGCAGCAAGTGCTGGACTGGCCCGGCGACAGGACGCACCCATTGGCACGGGGGAGATACTCGCCCAAAGTCCCGTCACAAGCAAGCCCTCAATCGGCAGGGCCCATCCGCCCGATCGTAGTGTGTAGCGTGAGCGAGCCAGCCTATCCTTGGCCGACGGCCTGTTTGTTCGCAGGTTCAGTAGTAGACGCGGTTCATCAGAACGCTTCCGGACTGGGAAAAGTCGACCCCCTCCAGCTCAAGCAGAGCACGTTTCATCTTGGGCCCACCTTGATATCCTCCCAGTTCGCCATTGGCTCTGACAGCTCGGTGGCAAGGGATGACAATGGGGAAGGGGTTGCGCGCAAGGGCCGAGCCAACTGCTCTTGCAGCGCCAGGAACGCCCAGCCTCCGGGCAATCCTGCCATAGGTACTGACCCAGCCGCGCGGGATCCCGAATTCAGCTAGAAGCACCCTCCGTTGGAATGCCGAGCAACTGTCGAGGGCGATCACGTCCAGGTTAAACTCTGCGGCTTCACCGTCGAGGAACCTCTGGATTTGCTCGCCGAGGGCTGCGATGGCAGCAGAGGGGTGACCGCACGCGGCTTTGAATGTCGTCTGGATGAGGTTCTCCGCTGAGGTGTGCTCACTGGGAAGGAATATCTGCTGAACCCTTGGTCCCGTGTCGCTTTCCTGCCAAACGACAGCGAGCGCGCCAAAGGCGGTTGTCACTGACGTGTAGCCCAAGGATCCCGTTGTCACTGCTGATACCTCGAGTGTTCCTGACTGGTTCCTATCCGACAGCGGCTGCCGGAGTGTCGGTCATGCGGTGGCCTGGCTTGGGGTGCTCGGCGCGACGGGCACAGCTTGGCCCCCTCACAGAGTTGCTTTGCTCGCTACGACGATCTCAACGGGCAGTCCCCACATGGACAGTTGCTCTGCGTCAGAGAGCCGAAAGCCAGCGTCCTCCAAAGCGCGCTGCGCATGGATTGGGCGGCAATCAACATACTTTGGGAACATGCTGTGTATCCATTCATAGATACTGGTTACCCAGCTAGGTTTCTCCTCCTTTGACAGAGTGACGATGCAGATTCGCCCGCCGCTGCGCAGAGTTCGGTAGCACTCGCCTAGGACCATCGGAATCTCTGGCGTGTCGAAGAGTTCCAGTGTGAAACTCATGAAGATCGCATCAAAAAAACCCGAGGTGAAAGGGAGGGTTTCTGCATCCATACACTTCAACTCCACCCTTTTCGCCAGCCCCGCCTCCCGAACCCTGGCTTGCGTGATGTCGAACATGCCTTGCGAGATATCTATCCCGTAGACTCTTCCTGCATCGCCAACGGCTTGGGCCAGAGACAGTATCGCGTGTCCGGTGCCGAACCCAATCTCCAGGACGATATCGCCTGGTTGGGCGCGTAGCTTCTGCAGGCCAACGTCCACGAACTTCTTCTCACTGGGCCCAGCCAAGAGGTCATACCAGCGACTCATCCGGTCGTAGCTGACCTTGGCCTCTGCCTTCGACCTTCTAACCCGGCTAATAGCTGTTCCCTTCCTGGACACGTCTTTTCAGCTGCTCGTCTTCTGGAGCGTCACGCCTGTCATTCCTTGCACCACAGAGCCCTATTCCGCTGTAGGCCGTTCGTGTTGCACCGGTCCCCAGAGCTGTGGCGGCCAATAGCAGAACGCTGCCTTGCCAATGATGTTGGCCAGGGGCAGGCTGCCCCAGCGGCGCGAATCGCTGGAATTGTTGCGGTTGTCTCCCATCACAAAGACATGATCTGGCTCGATCGCAGTCCGTGGGTAGGAGTATCTGCCAGGCTCAGGAATGTAGGGCTCGTCAAGCCGCTTTCCGTTGATCCACACTTGGCCGCTCACAATCTCAAGTCGCTCGTTGGGGAGTCCCACCACGCGCTTGATCAGGTCGCGTCGACGGGAGCCGGGGAGCCGAAAAACGACAATGTCGCCGCGCTCCAGTTCCTCCAGGCGGTAGGCGAGCCTGTTGACCAGCAGGAATTGCCCTTGGTGTAGGGTGGGCTCCATACTGGGACCCTCGATGCGATAGTTCTGTACAGCCAAGCGGATCAGGGCGAAGGCGACGACGGCGAGCAGCAGCGTCTCAAGGGCTTCGCGTAGCAGGCTCAGCCTTCTGCTTGCGCCTCTGCCCGGCGAGGGCGTGGACCCATAATCGACCCCATATGAGTCAGGTTGGGTTTCGCTCAATCCGGTCCCCTCCGTTTAGCTCTGGTCTTGATGATTATAACGTCTGGTGCACAAATCACTAAACCTATCCAGCTAAACCGGTGATTCGGAGGTGCTCTTGTGAGTGGTGAGCCCATCAGAACGGGACAAAGCTGGTGCACGGTACTTTGAAGCTTGGCTCGCCACTGCACGGGACATGTCAGTCCACTCGCGGATCGGCAACAGGTCGGCCAGCGGACCCTTGGCGGGCAAGTGGAATTGGATTGCCGCCTGGCCGTAGTCACATCGGTGGACTGTCATCTTTGCGCCACTAGGCTGCACATGCTATAATGTGTGCCAACCAACAATGACGAAAGCGAAACGCACCGCCAGTCGGGTTCCGTCACTCACCCGCGAGTTGGCTGCGTGTTGCGCACCCAGGGGGGCGAGAGCTGGTCTCTGCCAGCCGATCATGTCGCAACGCGCCTCCAACGTGACTGTCCTGTTCTGTTACGTCTTTTTGACGCCGCTGCCACTGGAATGGAGTGCTGAAGAGGTTGATCATGGCCAGTGAAGAGGGATTGACATCTCTTGAGGTGATCGGAGTAGCGATAAAGTCCGAGATCGACGCTGCCGCGCTCTACAGAAGTATGGCCCGCCGCTTACGCAACTCCGCACTGGTGGCAAAACTGGACTTTCTCCGACAGGAAGAGGAAAAGCACCGCGCTATCCTTGAAGACCTCCATGCACGGCGATTCCCCGATGTCGACCTGCAGCTGCCCGCCTTTTCCGTCGTTCCGACCATTTCTCCAGCCGATCTGAAGGATAGAACGGTGCCTGACTTGTTTCAGCTGGCGATGACGGCCGAACAGATGGCAGCCGATTTCTACTCGAAGGGGGCAGATCGTTCCACCGATGACGCGGCGAGAACCGTTCTGCGCTACTTGAGCAACGTTGAAAACAGCCATTACCAAATGCTGGAGAGCGAGTTTGATCTCGTGTCTCGTTTCCCAGACTACTACAACGCGGACGATTTCCACCTGGGTGACGAGATGATATTCTTGGGACCTTGATTTGACACTGAGAAAGGGTAGGTGAAAGCGAATATGGCTGGAAAGCGTGCCATTGTCCTGGCAGAGGATCAATACGAGGATCTGGAGCTTTGGTATCCACTGCTGCGGCTCCGCGGCGCGGGAGTGCACGTTCAAGTGGTGGGGACAGGTAGTGCCTCTACCTACATGAGTAAGCACGGATACGCGGTGGAGGTCGATGCTAGCGCGGATGAGATTGATGCCAAGAGCATTGATGCCCTGGTGATTCCGGGCGGGTATGCTCCAGATCGACTGCGACGCTATCCCGCCGTGCTCGACCTGGTACGCGAGACCTTCGAGCAGGGCAAGGTCGTTGCAGCGATCTGCCACGCCGGATGGGTGCTGGTCTCGGCTGGCATCCTGAAGGGTCGCAAATCAACTTCGTTCTCTTCCATCAAAGACGACATGCTGAACGCTGGAGCCAATTGGGTGGACGAAGAGGTAGTACGGGATGGCAACTTGATCACCTCCCGCCAGCCCAGTGACTTACCCGCCTTCACAGACGCGATTATCGCCGCATTGGACGGTATCGAAGCCAGTGGGTTGGAGACGGTCAGCGAGGAGACCGGACCGCTGGAGGCGCTGCGCATGGCTATCCGAGCTGAAGAGACAGCCAGGAGCTTCTATACCATGGCCGTTCAAAGAACCGGGGATGCTGAGGCCAAGAACGTCTTCCACCGTTTGGCACAAGAAGAAGAGCGCCATCGCGCCATCTTGCAGGATGAATACAGCCGCCTGACCATGAACCCTGACTGGGATCGCTATCGCATCTGGCGAGATGTGCTGTAGAGTCGAGGTGCGATCATAGCCGCGCGTTCGCGGGATCCGGATGTCCGAGAAAGCGGCGATAGGTCAACCATGAAGATACTGGCGATAGCTGGCAGCCCTCGCCGGGGCGGCAACACCGATGCGTTGTTGGACCAAGCCGTCGCTGGCGCGATCAGCGCCGGTGCTGAAGTAGAACGCATCATCCTCAGTCAACTGAAGATTGCTCCCTGTATCGAGTGCAACCGCTGCTTTGACACTGGTCGCTGCGTCGTGCAAGACGACTACCAAATGGTCTACGACAAAACGTTGTCAGCCGACGGCATCATGCTAGCTTCACCGATCTTTTTCACGAATGTCAGCGGCCATACCAAGGCGTTCATTGACCGCTTTCAGTGCCTTTGGGCGCTGCGCTATGTGCTCGATCTACCAGTGCCCTTGCCACCGGGCGGCGTTGGAAGGCAGGCGATTTTCCTGTCTACTGCTGGTTCGGCCAGAACCAGGTTCGACTGCAGCCTGTCCGTGGTGCGTGCATTTCTCTGGACCTTGGATGCTACCCTGCTGGGGACGGTGTGCATCAACGCCATAGACGACATAGGGGAAGTAGCAGAGCACCCGGAGGTGCTGGAACAAGCCCGTGTTATGGGGATTCAGTTGGCATCGCGCACCCAGCCCGGCTATGCTGAATAGGCGAAAGAAGACGTGTCTGAAGAGGTCCTAGATCTGCCGCTGTTTCCGTTGAATACAGTGCTCTTCCCAGGCATGAAACTGCCGCTGCACATATTCGAGGACCGCTACCGACTGATGATCCGTGAGTGCCTGAGGCGGGATCGGGATTTTGGCGTGCTGATGGCCGGTCTGGGCACCGATCATCAGGGGATATCCCCAACGGATACGATTGGCACATCTGCGCGGATCACGCACGTGGACCAGCTGGAAGACGGCCGCATGGACATTGTAACGACTGGGGCGAGGCGCTTCCGCTTGCTTCACTTGTTGCATACAGAACCCTATGTGGTCGGCAGAGTTGAGGTCTATCCTCTGGGGGATGCGAACTCTCCTCTGGTCAACGAACTGGTCTCCATGGCAAGCAAGCTCTTTGTCAGGTACCTGCGGTTGGTAAGCGAAGTGATCGGTGCTACGATTCAGCTGGACGGCACCCCACGCAACGCGCGCGACCTGGCCTATGCGATGGCAATAGCCTTGAAAGTATCCATGGAGGAGAAGCAGGAGCTGCTCAACATCGGTACCTTACCTGCTCTGCTGGCCCGGGAGGTTTTCATATTGAGCCGCGAGGAGGTGTTGCTGAACCGCATGCAGGAAGCCCAGGACAACAACACGGGCTATGTGCAGGCACTGACACAGTACTTGTCTCTTAGCTAGCTGCCTTGAACGGAAGGTTCTACAGGTCGGATGACCCTAGGTTATGGCTGGCGAGAACGTGCTCGATTCACTGCGCACCACTACGCGGATCGAGAGAGATGGCTGCGCTTTCTACAACGCTGCCGCCCCCAAAACCAAGAACTCTGGTGCCGCAAAGATGTCAATCGCGCTGGCGAGAGAGGAAGAGTGGGTTCTGGTTCAACAGTCAACAATTCAGTCCCCGCAGAGGCCAGAGAGCAGTTCTAGTGGAGAGGGTGCAGATCAGTGAATGAGTATAGAAGGGTCGCCGAGACTGAGGATATCGAGCCAGGGAAGATCAAGTCCGTGCGCGAGCAAGGCACGGCTGTGCTGCTGGTCAACGTTGATGGCAACATCTACGCCTTGAACGATTTCTGCACGCACAGCAGGTGCTATCTGCACGAAGGCAAGCTCAAGGGCAAGACCTTGACCTGCCGTTGCCACTTTGCGGAGTTTGACGTGACCACCGGCGATGTGCTTGGGCCCCCAGCCAAGCGCCCCTTGGTCACGTACCCAGTCAAAGTAGAGGGAAAACATGTCCTGGTGGCGATGTGATGCTACCTGAATGTTGTACGATGCCTTGTCGACGGGGAGACAGGGCTGTGTCTCAGACAAACAAGCCAGACTACTGCAGCGGGATTGGCCGTGCCATCCCAAAAAAGGAGGATTGCCATGGTCACTAACGAGATGTTGGAGCTGATCAGGAAACGACGCACCATCCGCAAGTTCGCGGAGGGGGATGTGAGCGAGGAGATGCTCGATGCATTGTTAGATGCGGCCAGTGTGGCGCCCAACCGCCTCAATCGCCGTCCCCTTTATTACTTGGTGATCCGCGATGAATCGGTCAAAGCCAAGCTCGCCGAAGCTTTGCGCGTGCGGCCTTACATTGAGCAAGCGGCCGTCGTGATAGCGGTGTGCGCAGATACATCTATCTCTCCTACCTGGGAATTGGATGGCAGTGCAGCAATCGAGAACCTGCTGCTGGCGGCTACGTCGCTCGACCTGGGAGCTGCCTGGGTTGGCTCCAAGGGCAGTCAGTTGTGGGAGAATGCGATCAAGGTCTTGCATGAAGCTGCGGGTGTTCCAGCAGGCATCGGCGTGGTATCGCTGGTCGCCATTGGTCATCCGGCGGAAGAGAAGAGAGCATACCGTCCTGGGGAGAAGGTGGATCGAATGCGCTTGCGCTACAACCATTGGGACAATCTAATGTAGCAGAATCGACGACTCCCGCTATGCCGGAACGTCCGCTTGCTCGGAGACGACCGGCACACCTGCTACAGTGTATGCGGTGGTTGTGTTTCTTTTACAACACGCGGCAGCGAGATCAGAGGTCTTGGGCATGGCCCCAAAACAGCGTTTAGTGGTTATAGGGGCGGTCGCAGCAGGCACCAGTGCAGCCGCCAAGGCGAAACGGAGCGATCCGGACCTGGAAGTCATTTTGCTGGAACGCGGCGCTCACATTTCCTACGGTGCCTGTGGTCTGCCCTACTTCATCGCTGGGTTGATCCCCAGTGCGGATGCATTGCTCAACCGCACACCGGAGGAGTTCCGCCAGCGTGGGGTGGACGTGCGTACGCAGCAGGATGTTTTGCAGATCGATGTGGCAAACAAGAACCTTCGCGTGGCTGATCTAGTGAATGCCCAGGAGTATCTGTTGCCATATGACTACCTGGTTGTTGCCACCGGGGCTGTCCCTATGCGCCCCCCACTGCCGGGGTTGGATTTGCCCGGTGTCTTCACGGTGCGTACGCTGGCCGATGGTGTGGCACTCAAGACTGCTCTCCAGACCAAGGCGCCGAAGAG
Organism: Anaerolineae bacterium; assembly: GCA_041549915.1. Classification (GTDB taxonomy): domain Bacteria; phylum Chloroflexota; class Anaerolineae; order UBA2200; family UBA2200; genus JBFEPU01. Next base: position 9,804 of record JBFEPU010000049.1, read on the forward strand.
CGTGGTCATTGTGGGTGGGGGCTATGTCGGGCTGGAAATGGCAGAGGCGTTCAGAGCCCTGGATCTTCCAGTGACCATAGTGGAGTCGATGCCTCAGCTGATGGTCACCCTGGATGAGGACATGAGCAAGCTTGTACTCGCCGAAGTGGAGCACAATGGTGCGCGTGTGTTGCTCAACGATGGCCTAGTCCGTTGCGAGGGCAGCGACCACTTGGAGAAGGTGGTCACGCAACACAGTGAGATCCCGGCCGACCTGGTGCTGCTAGCCGTGGGTGTGCGGCCCAACAGCAGTTTGGCCGAGCAGGCCGGTATCCAACTGGGCGCAGGGGAAGCCATCTCCGTTGATGCTCACTTGCGCACGAGTGTGGAGGGGGTCTACGCTGCTGGGTACTGTGTGGACACGGTACATCAAGTGACTGGCCAGAAGACCTACATCCCGCTGGGCAGCACAGCCAACAAGCAGGGACGGGCGGCTGGGGCCAACGTAGCTGGACTGGGTGATACCTTTGATGGGGTCGTGGGTACTGCAGTCGCCAAGGTATTTGGTCTGCAGGTGGCGCGCACCGGCCTTACGCATAAGGAGGCGGCAGCGGCTGGCTTTGCGGTGCATTCTGAAGCGATAACTACCAAGAGCCGTGCACATTACTATCCCGGCGCAGCGCGCCTCGTTGTGAAGCTGATTATGGACCGGGAGAGCAGGCGGCTGTTGGGTGCCCAGCTGATCGGCGAAGAAGGCGCGGCAAAGCGCATCGACGTGCTGGCAGCAGCAATCTACGGGAGGATGACGGTGGACGATCTCACGCGCCTCGACTACAGCTATGCGCCGCCCTACGCATCGGTGTGGGATCCGACGTTGCGCGCGGCCAATGTTGTCGGCAGATTGGGTTAGGCGAGGAGCCAATCATGACTGTGAATGATATGACATTCAAGATCGGTGGTGAAGCTGGACAGGGGGTGGAATCTACTGGCCGCGGCTTTGCCCAGGCGCTGGTGCGGGGAGGACTGCATGTGTTCGGGTTGCAGGACTATCACTCTCGCATCCGTGGCGGGCACAACTTTTACCAGATCCGCGTCGCCAAAGACGATCTCTACTCGCATGACCAGCGCGTGCATCTCCTATTAGCGCTGACGAAGGTGGCGATTGATGAACACCTGCCTGAGATCGTCCCACGTGGTGGCGTCATCTACGATCCGGCCCTGTCGGTTGACGAGGCAGATCTTGCAGCCCGCTCAGTACAGGCTTTCCCCGTACCGCTAGAGCAAATCGCCGTAGATGAGGGCGGCAGCAAAGTAATGGCCAACACCGCCGCTATAGGCGCAGCCGCCGGACTGACGGGCTATGACATGGATGTGATCAGCGGTGTTATTCGTGACAACTTTGGCAAAAAGGGCCAGGAGGTTGTGGACGCTAACCTCAAGGTCGCCTCCGCTGCCCGTCGCTTTGTAGAGCTCAAGTTCCCCAATGCGCTCCCCTTCAAGCTAAAGAAGATCGAAGCATTACCCCGCATGCTCATCAGTGGCAACGAGGCGCTCTCACTGGGCGCCCTGATGGCCGGCTGCAGGTTTGTGGCTGGCTATCCCATGACGCCGGGTGGCCCGATCTTGGAATGATTCTCTGTGCGCAGCAAACAGTGGGGCGTTGTCACCAAGCACACCGAGGACGAGCTCGCAGCGGTCAACATGGTCATTGGTGCGGCGCAGATGGGTGTGCGGGCGATGACACCCACCTCAGGCGGTGGCTTTGCACTCATGGTGGAGGGAATGGGTTTGGCTGGACTGTGCGAAGTGCCCATTGTGATTGTCAATGTGCAGCGGCCCGGACCAGCCACCGGACTGGCCACACGCCACGAGCAGGGCGATCTGCTATTTGTCATCTATGCTACGCAGGGTGAGTTCCCGCGTATCGTGCTTGCTCCGGGTACGATCGAGCAGTGCTTTGAGGCCGGTTAGCGTGCTTTCAACCTGGCGGAGAAATACCAGACGCCGGCCCTGATCGTCAGTGACGCCTTTCTGGCACATTCGCCGCGGGCTCTGGACACGGACGCTTTCGATCTCGCTGTTCCCATCGAGCGCGGTGCTCTGCTCAGCGAAGAGGAGGTGGACAAGCTGGCTGCACGATACAAGCGGCACCTGGACACCGAATCCGGAGTCTCGCCGCGGGCCTTGCCAGGGCATCCCAATGCTGTGTACTCATCCGCGAGCGATGAACACGATGAGCATGGGCAGATCTCAAGGCGCCACTGCAGTACGGTCCCCCGGATGCAGACTTGACCTTCCTAACCTGGGGCTCCACGGTCGGGCCCGTGCGCATGGCGGCGGATCTGCTAAATGAGCAGGGCCGGTCAGCAAACATCGTGCAGATCATGGATGTCTGGCCGCTGCCCGTGGATAAGGTCACTGCTACCTTGCAGGGCTCCAAGAGACTGATCGGTGTGGAGCAGAACTACACCGGACAGTTGGCGACGCTGGTGCGTGCTTACACTGGCATCAAGGTGGATGGCCTGATCAGAAAGTACGATGGACGGCCGATGTCTCCAGAGTACATCCTGGATCAGCTGAAGGGAGTTGTGTAGCCATGGTAGATGCCAAGGACTATGCGAGCCCTGTGCGACCAACATGGTGCACTGGATGCGGGAACTTTGGAATCTGGAACGCGTTGAAGAATGCGCTGGCCGACGCTGGCCTGGCGCCACACGAGGTCATGCTCATAAGTGGTATAGGTTGTGGCTCCAAGCTCCCGGACTATACGACTGCCAATGGGTTCCTGACACTACACGGACGCACGTTGGCTGTCGCGACCGGAGCCAGGCTGGCCAATCACGGTCTGAAGGTTATCTGCACCCACGGTGATGGCGACGGCTACGGCGAGGGTGGAAACCACTTTGTGAGCGCCGTCCGACGCAACATCGGCATTGTCGACATAGTGCAGAACAACCGGGTATACGGCTTGACCAAGGGCCAGTACTCTCCAACCAGCCCGCAAGGGTTTGTGACCAGAACCTCTCCCCAGGGTGCCATCGAGCAGCCCGTTCATCCACTGGCAGTCGCCCTGGCAGCAGGAGGCACTTTCATCTCCCGTGGCTGGTCGGGCGATATCAAGCACCTGACCTGGCTGATGACGGAGGCGCTTGGCCATCGCGGCTATGCCCTTGTGGATGTGTTGCAGCCCTGTGTCACATTCAACCGCAAATACTCTTATGATTGGCTGCGTCCACGGGTGTACAAGGTGCAGGACGAAGACGTCTACGACCCGGGCGACAAAGCAGCAGCCTTCGCCAAGGCACTGGAGTGGGGTGAGCGTATCCCGATTGGCATCATCTACCGC